>JACMMN010000042.1 GCA_014379075.1 Pyrinomonadaceae bacterium
AGCGTTTCGGTCGTTTGCAAATTGCTAAGACGCAAACGTAAATCCGCATAATGCAAAAAGTTAAACACGCAAACTCAATAAACATTGCTTTCCACCTGCTTTCGCTTACTGGCACAGAGCTTGTAATGACGAACAGCGTAGATTCTTTGAACGGGAGATAAAAATATGGATATCGTAGTTGTAACTTATGGAGCTTATGTCGCGATCAGTGTGTTTTTGACGGTTTGGGTGGCGCGTACACTGCACAAGAACGGCCGTGTCTTTCTTGTCGAGGTTTTCGGCGGCGACGAAGGCCTGGCCGATTCCGTCAATCACCTGCTTGTTGTCGGTTTTTACCTGATAAACCTCGGCTACATCAGCCTAGCACTCAAGATTGGCGGTGACATCCTCAGTATCCGCGAAGGCGTCGAGGCCCTATCATGGAAGATCGGCCTCGTCCTGCTCGTCCTCGGCGGCATGCACTTCTTCAATCTCGTAATCTTCAACCGCATCCACCGCCGCCCCAAATTCATCCGCAAAACCCCAAATATGGACAGCGTTGTCCAGGCATAGTGGATCACCCGGTAACTAGCAAGGGCGAAAATCGTGTCAAACCTTCTGTTTCGTCCTTGCTTGCTGAGCGGAGCTCTTTAAAAGTTTATCGGAGAAAGCGCTACAACACGGGCCGCAATAAACCCCGAAACACGCCAAGTATTTTGATCTCGTCCGCGAACAGCCGAATTGGAGGGAAGTTGTCGTTTGCGGCCCGGAGTTCGATGCTTGCACCGTCCCGATAATAATTTCGCAGGATCGTTTCTGTTTTGCTCATCAGCACCGCGACGCATGCACCGTCGCGAACGTTGGAATTATTGGCGATCAGAACAACGTCGCCCGAACAGATGTGTTTGCCGGACATTGCATCGTCTGGCATTCGGTAAGCATAAATTTCGGAAGACTCGATCTCGCCGAGCATAAACTTAGGAACCGCAAGCGGAACAAGCTCCCATTCGTCAGGGTCTTCGTCATCCGCAGGCGGACCGAGCCATTCGACGGCAAATTCCGCATCGGCGGCTTGGCTTGCGCGACTTAACTCCAACTTAAAGCTGCCGTTTTCACGCCGTCGCGTAAGAAAACCTTGCTCCTCGAGGGCTTCGACATGTTTCGCGATACCGGCTTTCGATCGCACGCCGAAATGGCGGGCGATCAATTGATAAGACGGCTCGTAGCCGTGGCCTTCGATATAGTGCCTAATGAAGTCAAGAACTTCTCGCTGGCGTCGCGTACGTGTCGGTGGCATGTTGAGAATCGTAGATCGTAATCGGTGAATCGTCAATCGTGAATCGTGAAAGAATACCGTGCCCGCGTTACCGATTGTCGATTGACGATTCACGAATCTGTTATAATAAAAGGCTGGAGGATACACATTTATCAGCAATATTCACGGATTTACGCAGGGATTAAAACATAACCAGATCCGCCGAATCGAACGGCTGGCGACGAGGCGGGTGCCCGCTGACCAGATAGTATCGCAGGAACTCGCCCGGCAAATGGCCGAGGTCTCGCTTGAGACGGGACGACAGATCGGTGTGCTGCTAAACCGCAAAGGACAGGTCGAATATGTCATGGTTGGCACGGCGAAGAGCATCGAAATGCCCGATTTCGGGCGTTCTCGCGTATCGACCGACAGGTTTCGCGGTCTGCGGTGCGTTCATACGCACCTTCTCGGCGAAAAACTGACTCAGGACGATCTCACCGATCTCGCACTGCTTCGCCTCGATCTGATGTCTATCGTTCAGATCGATAAATTGAGCGGCCTACCCGGTCTCGTTTACTCCGCCCACCTGCTGCCGACGAATGCTGAATCGCTGGAAACCGAAAGCCAGACGCTGCCGTACGAATTTTTAGAGCCGCGCGTACCCTCGCAACTCGATACAAACTTTTCCGAGCTGATCTCGTCGCTGGAAAGCGAGATGACCCGCATACGGCTACCCAGAGCACGCGAGTCAAACCGCGACCGCGCGATCCTCGTCGGCGTAACGACCAGCCACATTGACGATGCTGAGGAATCGATGGCGGAACTCCAGGAACTGACCGAGTCGGCAGATGTCGTCGTACTCGACAAAATCATCCAGCGGCGACCGAAGATCGATGCAAAAACCGTGCTCGGCAAGGGCAAACTAGAAGAGCTTCTTATCCGGTCAATGCGTCTTGGCGCCGATCTGATCGTGTTTGACACGGAACTTTCGCCTACACAGGTGCGTTCGCTGTCGGAAGCTACGGATCTGAAGGTCATCGATCGGCCGCAGTTGATTCTTGACATCTTCGCCCAGCGTGCTCAATCGCGCGAGGGTAAGCTGCAAGTCGAGCTCGCGCAGCTTAAATATTTGCTCCCGCGGCTTGTACAGGGACAGAACTCAGCCTTTTCGCGTCTCGCGGGCGGCATCGGCGGACGCGGGCCGGGTGAAACTAAGCTCGAAACCGACCGCAGGCGGGTTCGCGACAAGATCAATAATCTCGATAAACAGGTCGAAGGAATGCGTCGCCAGCGTCAGGAGCGTAGGAAGAATCGATCGCAAAAGAATTTGCCGGTAATATCGCTCGTCGGATACACCAACGCGGGGAAATCCACACTGCTGAACACGCTGACGCAAAGTGACGTTTACGCTGAGAAAAAGATGTTCGCTACGCTTGATCCGACATCCCGGCGGCTGCGTCTGCCATACGAGCAGGAAGTGATCATTAACGACACAGTGGGTTTCATCCGAGACCTTCCTGAAGCTCTCGTCGCAGCCTTCCGCGCGACTTTAGAGGAGATATCTGACAGCGACCTGCTGATCCACGTCGTCGATGCGTCAAATTCGCGGGCGATCAATCAGGTGGAATCCGTGGAGAAAATACTCATCGATTTGAAACTTAACGAGATACCGCAGATCATCGTTCTGAACAAGGCCGATCTGAGCAGCGAGACGGACATCGACACGTTAACGCGGCAGATATCGCTTGACAAGGACTCGGATGTCGTGGCAGTTTCAGCTATTCAGGCGAAAACGCTGAAGCCATTGATAGAAAGTATCGGACGCGGAGTCTCAAAGGATTTGAGCGAATTTGCCGTCGGCACCGCATGAGCCATTGTGATTTTAGAAAGTTTCCCGATCCAGCGCGAAGATCATAATGAGTAAACGAATTCAAGACCTGACCACACCGGTCACCAGATGGCGCAAGGCTGTTTGGGGCGGCATTTCGCGCCCGTTCGAAAGGCTTTCGGAGGCTCAGCGATTTTGGATCGGTTTCGCAACGCTTTGCCTGGTGACGACACTGCTGATTAATAATCCGATCTGGCGGAACAGCGGCGAACAAATTTATAAAGAAGGCGACATAGCTCGCGAGAGCATCATTTCGCCCTCTGACATTTATTTTGTAGACGAAGAAGAATCCGAACGCATAAGGCAGTCCGCCAAGGAAACAGTTGCTCCGATCTTTGCCTTCGAACCGAAACGCGCCGACGAAGCTGTGCAGAATTTTCGGTCCGCCTGGGAAAACCTGCAGCGAAAGACCGAAAGTGGGACCAACGTCAACAAGGCAAACTCAAACGCTAAGGTCGAAATGACTTGGACCGGGGCCGGAGGCGATGAGGCTGGGAAAATATTCGCTGCCCGCAGGTTCAGCCCGAATGAACTGGATGCCGTAACCCGGATCGTTCGCGAAAACGCCGGCGGGGATATCTTTGGCGATCAGGATCGCCAGTTTCTCGAAGGCGAAATTTCCATTGTCGACCGGCAGCGTCCGACCGATTCTCGGCAGGCGCAAAATCCGGCAATGTCGATGACGCCGCTATCGGAGGCACGAAAGGCTTTGAACGAAGGCCTGACGCAAATTCGCAGCCTGTCTGAAAAGGAAGTGGCCGCCTTTGGTGCCGCTCTCGCACCCCTGATCCAGCCGAGTATCGTCTATGACGCGGCAGCGACGGAGAATGCACGAAAGGTCGTTGCGGACAGCGTTCAGCCCGTAACTATATCGCTCAAACGCAGCCAAAAGATCGCCGACGAAGGCAATATTATTACCACGCAGGTTCTCTCTCAAATTTCGGCTATTCGCAATTACAGTTCTTCCACACGCCAGTTGAACCGTTTCTTCGGATTATTGATGCTGATCTCCGCCCTGTTTTGGGCGGCATGGAAATTCATCGAGCATCGCGGCATCGTTGCACGACTTGCTCTTTCCGAACAGAAGACCTTCGCTCTTTTTGGGTTTATTGTCTTGATTCAGACAGCGTTACTTGCGGTATTTTTTAGGTTGGCGGATTTTACTGCGGCCCAGAATGTAAAGGCACCGCTCAGCGATCCGACTTTGTGGGCATTTGCTATCCCGTTCGCTTTCGGCAGCCTGCTGATGAACTTGCTGGCCGATCGACGAACTGCTTTATTTACAGGGATCTTTTGTGCTTTGTTAGCGGGATTTCTGGCACCGCGTGGGTTGGAATTTGCGATCTACGCGACGATCGCGTCTTCGGTTTCGGTTTACGGCATCGGCCGTTACCGCAGTCGGCAAACAGTGACGATTGCGGGGATCTTGGTAGGCCTGTCGAGCGCTTGTGTTGCCGTTGCATTGATCGCGTATACGCAGCAGCCGTTTATTTTAAATACGCTTTCGCTTGCGATTGCCTGCGGGCTTGCAAGCGGCATCATCACGGCGGCGGTGACGGCTGTTTTTCTGCCGTTGTGCGAGACGCTTTTCGGGATTTTGACCGATGTAAAACTGCTTGAGCTTTCGAATGCCGATCTGCCGGTTTTGGGCCAGCTTGCCATGCGTGCCCCGGGGACGAACCAGCATTCACACGCGGTTGGTCAATTGGCTGAGGAAGCCTGCCGCGTCGTGGGTGCCAATGGGCTGCTTGCGCGGATCGGGGCTTTGTATCACGACATCGGGAAATCGGCCGCGCCCGAGCATTTTGTCGAAAATCAGATGGGCAAGAACCCCCACGACCATTTAAAGCCGGTGCAGAGCGCGAAGATAATTATCAGCCATGTGACCTACGGCATAAAGCTGGGGAAAGAAATGGGTCTGCCGCAGCGTATCATCGATTTCATACCGCAGCATCATGGAACGCGGACGCTCCATTATTTTCTGAAAAAAGCTCAGGCCGAAGCTCGTCCGGACGAAGAATTCGTCGAGAACGATTTTCGCTATCCCGGTCCGAAACCTCAGTTTCGTGAGGCGGCGATAATGATGATCGCCGACAGTTGCGAGGCCGCCGCCCGCTCTCTTTCCGAACCAACGCCGGAAAATATCAGGTTTATCGTTACGAAAATTATCGACGCTATTCTCAGCGACGATCAGCTCGACGAATGCGATCTGACATTACGCGAATTAACGCAGATACGCGAAGCAATGATACGCTCGCTCGTCGCGATCTATCACTCGCGTGTCGATTATCCCGGCTACGTGCCTCCGCCTTCTGGACAAAGGATACTCATCCCAGCCGATCTCGACAGCGAGGAACGCGGCCTGAAATATTCAGATCCCGCCGACATCCCGATCAGCCCCGGAGGCGAGATCGAAGACGAAGCCATCGACCGCTCGCACGAACCGGAAAAAGCGGAAGCGAAAACGGCGGAATAAATTCTCCTTGACTCAGAAGTACATTGATTCGCGTCATCTCTGCCCGTGACATGACATAAAACGAGGAAAGAATATATGCCGAAAAAAATAAAAGAGATACCGAATTTTAAGACTGAGGACGAAGAACGCGCGTTTTGGGCAAAAGAACATTCGACCGATTACGTGAATTGGGAAAAAGCGGAGCTTTCCGTCCTGCCTAATCTTAGGCCGTCAACGCGGACTATTTCGTTGAGGCTTTCCAAATCGATGCTTGAGAAAATCCGGCTGGTTGCGAACAAGCGTGATGTGCCGTATCAATCCCTGATAAACATTTTTCTCAAAGAGCGGATCGATGAAGAATTGAAGATTTCGTGACGGTGTAGCCTTTGTCGAGAGGCGACTCGTAAAGTTCCTCGGCATTTGATTTGTCTCGCTATTATAACGCAAAATACTTCAAAAAATTAGATACAAGCTAATTCTTGACCAATCCCCAACTTTGCAATAACTTTAAGTATAAGTTTTAGCAGAGTTTATTGAATCCAAAGGACATTAATGATTGAACGAAGTGATCGCGAGGTCATCGGTGGGCATTTACTTGTAATCGGCGGGGCCGAGGACAAATACAACGAACGGCGGATTTTAAAGAAGTTTCTTTCGCTTGCCGGAGAGAAGGATGCGGAAGTGCTAATAGTACCGTGCGCATCGGATTTTCCGGAGTTCGCGGCTGATGTTTATACTCAGGCTTTTCGGAATCTTGGTGTGGCCAATCCGCGTGTTCTGCGGGCGACATCGCGGCAGGATGTATTCGATGCGGATGTGCCGGCTTTGCTCGACGGTGTAACCGGCGTTTTTATCACGGGCGGCGATCAAATGAGGCTTGTATCCCTGCTTGGCGGAACGGCTTTTGCGGCGAGACTGCGGAAGATGGTGACGCAAACCGACCTTGTGATGGCCGGAACGAGTGCCGGTGCAGCCGGAATGAGTACGTCGATGATCGTCCGCGGCGAATCGACCTCGCATCCACACAAAAACAGCGTAAGGCTCTCGCCCGGCCTCGGCTTCCTGAAAAATATAATCATCGATCAGCATTTTACGGAGCGGGGACGGATAAGCCGGTTGATAACGGCCGTTTCCTATAATCCATACAATCTGGGTATCGGGATCGATGAAAATACGGCAATAATTTTGGACAAGGAAGGAAATCTGGAAGTGTTCGGAGCGGGTTCGATCACTATCGTCGATGGCTCGAAGATCAGCTATAACGAGATCGCCGAAGTTGACGATTTTCAATCCTTCAGTGTTTTCGGAGTGCAGCTTCATGTTTTGCAGGACGGCCTCATCTACGATTACTTCAATCGCAGACCCGTACCTCCGCCGAATGAGTTTTTGCTTCCGGATCTTGCGTAATAGAATTGAACCGCAGAAACGCTGAGACGCAGAGATGAAGAGTTTCTATCGTCCTATGTTTGACGTTGATTCATTGCACAAAAGCATTGACGGCGTCACGGAAAAACTCATCGGTTGCGCGATTTCAGTACATCGCGTCTTTGGACGGGATTGTGAAAATCCGCCTATGAGGAGTGTTTGTGTTTTGAACTGAGCGAGGCAGGATTACGATTTGAGAGGCAGGTTACCTTTGCCAGTTGTATACCAGGGCGTGAAGCTTGACTGTGGTTATCGAATGGATATAGTTATCGAGAACTTGGTGATTGCGGAAATTAAAGCTGCCGAGAGCCTTCTGCCAATCCACGAAGCTCAAATATTGTCATATCTAAAGTTTTACGATAGGCGAGTCGGATTATTGATGAACTTTCACGCTACCGTGCTTAAAAACGGATTAAAGCGAATTGCCAACAACTTTTGAAAAACTCTGCGTCTCCGCGTCTCCGCGGTGAATTCCTATGAACATTCTCGAAATCAGAACACTTCGCGGGCCGAATTACTGGAGCGGGTATTGGAAGAAGCTGATCATCATGCGCCTCGATATCGGGGAATATGAGGAAATGCCGACCAATAAAATGGACGGGTTTTACGGCCGGATGGTCGAGGTTTTGCCGAGTTTGCAAACGCACGGATGCAGCTATCAGGAACCCGGCGGATTTTTGAAACGTGTTGACGAAGGCACCTGGGCCGGGCATGTGATCGAGCATTTCGCACTCGAACTGCAAACACTTGCCGGCATGGACACCGGTTACGGACGCACGCGTGAAACCGGTGAGAAGGGTGTTTATAATGCTGTTTTCAGTTATCAGGAAGAAGAGGTCGGGCGGTTCGCCGGGCGCGAATCGGTTCAGCTTTTTCTTGACCTTGCGGAAGGCAAGACCGTTGAAGAGATAAAGGAAAGCATCGCAAAGACGGTCCAGAGAATGCGCGAGATCCGCGAGGACGTGAGGTTTGGGCCTTCGACTGGTTCGCTTGTCGATGAAGCGGTGAGTCGCGATATTCCGTTTATCCGGCTTAACGATCAATCTCTGGTGCAGCTCGGTTACGGCGTTCACCAGAAACGCATTCAGGCGACAACAACCGCAAATACAAACATGATCGCGGTTGATATTGCTGCAAACAAACACGCGACGAAGAAATTGCTCGGCGACATGGGCGTTCCTGTGCCGAAAGGGTTTCGTATCCGCGAAGAAGAAGAGTTGGAAAGTACGTTGAGTGCTGTCGGGTTTCCCGTCGTCATCAAACCGCTGGACGGGAACCACGGAAAAGGGGCGACCGTCGGCATCAATTCGCTCGAGGACGCAAAAATCGCGTTCGCCAAGGCGAAGGAATATTCGCGCTGGATAATTGTGGAAAAGCTCCTGATCGGATCTGATTTCCGGGCTTTGGTCAT
The DNA here is from genome assembly GCA_014379075.1 of Pyrinomonadaceae bacterium. Taxonomy (GTDB): domain Bacteria; phylum Acidobacteriota; class Blastocatellia; order Pyrinomonadales; family Pyrinomonadaceae; genus OLB17. The sequence goes on from JACMMN010000042.1 coordinate 8,414, forward strand.
AAATAACCGCCTAATCGCAGTTGCCGAACGGATTCCCGCAAACGTCATCGGTGACGGCAAAAAAACGATTGAGCAATTGATCGAAAAAACCAATGCCGATCCGCGCCGCGGTTACGGGCACGAGAAAGTGCTGACCAGGATCGAGATCGACGGCCAGACGATGCGATTGATACGGGCAAAACATTACGAACTGGACAGCGTCCTGCCAAAGGGTGAGGTGCTCGATCTAAAGACGACAGCCAATATTTCGACCGGCGGAACGGCGATCGACCGAACGGACGAGGTTCATCCCGAAAACGTTTTTTTATTCGAACGCATCGCGAAGATCATCGGGCTTGACGTTGCCGGTGTCGATATTATCGCGACGAATGTTTCGGAACCGCTGCGCGAATCGGGGGGCGGCATCATTGAGGTAAATGCAGCCCCGGGCTTTCGTATGCATCTGTCGCCATCGGAAGGCATCGGCAGAAATGTGGCGGAAAATGTCATCGACATGCTGTTCCCGCGCTCCGCTCCCTCGCGAATTCCGATATTCGCGATAACGGGGACGAACGGAAAAACTACGACTACGCGGCTGATCGCCCACGTTTTGAAGGGCAGCGGCTGCACGGTTGGGTTTACCACGACGGACGGTACATACATTCAGAATCAAAAGATAACCGATGGCGATAACACCGGCCCGGTTTCGGCGCAGCTGGTGCTGAAAGACCCGACCGTCGATGTGGCTGTCCTGGAGACGGCCCGCGGCGGAATTATCCGTTCGGGGCTTGGATTTGATTACTGCGATATCGGCATCGTTACCAATATTACCGCCGATCATCTGGGCATGAAGGACATCAACACTCTGAGCGATCTGGCGCGGGTAAAATCGGTTGTGCCGCGGGCTGTTTCGAAAAAAGGCTACGCGGTGCTGAATGCCGAAGACCCGCATGTTTTCAAGATGCGCGAGCTTGTGGACGGTTACTGCGTCTATTTTTCGATGGATGAAAATCATCCGAACATCGAACGCCAGGCACGCCGGGGACGTATTTCGTGCGTCTACGAGAATGGCTACGTGACGATATTGAAAGGGAAGTGGAAGGTTCGGATCGAAAAGGCCGTAAATATTCCGCTTACGTATGGAGGACGGGCGGAATTTATGATCCAGAACGTCCTCGCAGCTACGCTGGCGTGTTTTGTTCACGGGGTTTCGCTGGAAGACTTGCGGGTTGGGCTGACGACTTTCAACGCCGGAACGGCGCAAACACCGGGACGGTTGAACTTTATTGAGGTCGGCGACGTGACGGTGCTGATGGATTACGCCCATAACCCTGCCGGACTGCTAGGGTTGACGAGTTTCGTGACGAAACTGCCGCACAAATACCGCACCGTGCTGCTCAACGTAGCCGGCGACCGCCGCGACGACGACATCCGCGAATTCGGCAAGATCGCCGCCGATGCTTTCGACCGCATAGTAATTCGTCCCGGACATTACCTGCGCGGTCGCACCCCGGAAAGTATCTACGTCTTGCTTCAGGAAGGGATCGCCCAAAGCGAAAATACGCCGCAGGTCAGGATCATCGCCGATAGCCGCGAAGCTATGTATCATGGGATAAAGAACGGGCGGAAGGGCGAATTGGTGGTGACTTTGGCCGACCGTGTGCCGGAGGATATTTCGTATCTGCAGGATCTGCGGGATAAGTTTAGCGACGAGAAATCGGCCAAGGAAGCGGCTGAGGCGGAAAAGGCGGAACCGCCTGTGTAAGCAGGTGGTTCGACATTTGCAGCCCAACCTCTATCTGTAAATTTCAATACTTAGTTCGCTATCTTCTTTAATAAATCCCCGGTACATTCCATCCGAATTAAACGGAAGCGTTACATTTCCCTGTGTATCGACAGCGATCAAACCGCCTTCGCCGCAGATTTGGGTTAGATAATCAATTGCTTCTTTTGCGGCTTGAGCGAGATTTAAGCCTTTGTATTTCATTCGAGCGGCGACATCGTAAGCGGTGACGCCGAGCATGAAGAATTCGCCGTGGCCGGTGCAGGAGACGGCACAAGTTTTATTTTCGGCGTAGGTGCCGGAGCCGATGAGGGCCGTGTCGCCGATGCGGCCGAATTTTTTGTTGGTCATTCCGCCGGTCGATGTGGCGGCGGCGAGATCGCCGGAGCGGTCGCAGGCTACCGCTCCAACAGTTCCGATCGGTTTTGGCTTGTCTGAAAGTGACACACTACCTACCGGTCGTGTTTCTGCGGGTGCAGTCTCCGTATTATCTTCTCGCCGACTTGCAATCTCTTCGCCTTCCAAGAACCCGGGCGCTCCCGCTCCCGGTTCTGACCCGTCGTGATCGAGACTGATTTTGCCGGTTTCAACTGCCTGCAGCAGTTGATCGTACCGATGCTGCGTGTAGAAATATTCGTCCGTAGCGTTCTCGACGGCCATTAGCTCGGCGAAATGATTTGCACCCTCGCCGGCGAGAAGGATGTGCTCCGTACGTTCCATTACGAGGCGGGCGAGCTTGACGGGGTTTTTGATGTTTTTGACGAAGGCGACCGCTCCGGCCTTGAGCGTTTTGCCGTCCATTATCGACGCGTCCATTTCGTTTTTCCCTTCATGCGTAAATACGGAGCCGCGGCCGGCGTTAAAAAGATGGAAATCTTCGAGCGAACAAACCGCGGCTTCGACCGCGTCGAGCGAATTTCCGCCGTTGCTCAAAATGCCCCAGCCGATTTTCAGCGCATTCCCGAGTCCGCTGCGATATTCGGCTTCAAGTTCAGCGGTCATCGTCGAGCGGAGAATAGTTCCCGCTCCGCCGTGAATGGCTAGGGCGATTTTGTTTGGCATAAGAGTAATGGCCGCAACAGAAAAATAAAAAGTATTAGTTGCGGCGATACGATATTGCTGAGAACATTAGTTCTTCACGATCCAAAAGTAAATTTTGTTTCTTCTTTTGAGCTTTTGTGCTTCTTGCGGCCAATTATCTAAAGTCTTAAATTCCGCAGCCGCAAGGCATTTACGATAACTGAAACCGAACTGAATGTCATCGCCGCGCTGGCGATCATAGGCGAGAGCAGCAGGCCGAAAACGGGGAACAGCACACCTGCGGCGATCGGCACGCCCACTATATTGTAAACGAAAGCGAAAAAGAGATTTTGGCGAATATTTTTCATCGTCGCTTTGCTCAAGATTCTTGCCCGGAGAATTCCGGCGAGGTCGGGTCTGAGCAGCGTGATGTCCGCCGATTCGATGGCAACATCCGTCCCGCTTGCGAACGCGATGCCGACGTCTGCCTGCGCGAGAGCCGGAGCGTCGTTCACGCCGTCACCGGCCATCGCGACGATCTTGCCGTTTGCTTGAAGTTCCTTTACTTTCGCAGCTTTTTGGTCGGGCATCACTTCGGCGAAGACCTGATCGATACCGAGTTCTTTTGCGACTGCTTCGGCGGTTGTCTCGTTGTCGCCGGTCATCATTATTACTTCAATCTTTTGTCGATGGAGTAGGTCGATGGCATGTTTGGCGGATGGTTTTATTTGATCCGCGACGCCGATGAGTCCGGCGAGTTTGCCGTCGATTGAGACGAACATTACAGTCTGACCAGACTCGCGAAGACCGTCAGCGGCGGGAATTTCCGAGCTCCCCTCCTTGGAAAAGGAGGGGTAGCCGCGTTTCGCGTACGGGGTGGTTTGTTCTTTTTTGGCAAAGGATTTGTCTTCAAAGGAAGAGACAACCACCCCGTCTGCCGAAGCGGCATCCACCCCTCCTTTGGAAGGAGGGGAGCTTAAATCCAAGCCGGCGAACGCTGCCGTACCGATGCGAATCTTTTTGCCATCGACATTACCTGTCAATCCTTTGCCCGTTACCGATTCGAAATTCTCGACGGCAGATGCGGTGATGTTCCGGGATTCGGCCTCGCCGACTATCGCGGCGGCTAGCGGATGTTCGCTCAATTTTTCCAGGCTGGCGGCGAAACGTAGAATATCTTCTTCTGAAAACTGATCGAGTGCGATAACCTTTTGCACGATCGGCTTACCTTCAGTTAGCGTTCCTGTTTTATCTACAACAATCACATTAACCTTTTCTAATATCTCCAAAGCCTCGGCCTTTTTAATAAGCACACCGTTTTTGGCGCCGTGGCCGGTGCCGACCATGATCGACATCGGCGTTGCAAGGCCGAGAGCACACGGACACGCAATTATTAATACCGAAACCGCGGCGACGACTGCGTAGGCGAAGCTGCCGAGAATTATCCATACCACAAACGCGATGATGGCGATGATTATAACGGCCGGAACGAAATAGGCAGAAACGACATCAGCCAAACGCTGTATCGGAGCGCGGCTGCGCTGAGCTTCGCCGACCATTTTTACGATCTGAGCGAGAAGAGTTTCGCTGCCGACTTTTTCCGCCCGCATTAAAAATGTGCGG
>JACMMN010000322.1 GCA_014379075.1 Pyrinomonadaceae bacterium
CTATAAGCACAAAGACTCGATCGCCGATGCGGAAATGCTCCGCCCATGGCTGATCCGAGTTGCTTTGAATGTAGCGAGAAACACTTTGCGGGGAAATATAAGGGCGAACACGCGCGACGAAAATTACGTCAAAGAATCAGTGGAAAAAAGCGTGTTTTCGGTGGAAACGGAATATGAGCAGCAGAGCGAGATCGGCGAGATCAACCGGGCATTAAGTAAGGTCAAGGAACCTCTGCGAAGCTGCCTGGTTCTGAAGCAGCAGGGTTTGTCATATAGAGAGATAGCAGAGAGCCTCTCGCTTAACGAAGGCAGTATCGGGACATTCGTCGCACGGGCACGACAAGAGTTTATGCGGTTTTATGGCAAGGTGGGGAGAGATACGTTATGAACGGAAAATGTATTGACATCGGGACGATGCAGGCTTTTTTGGATGGCGAGACCGCCCAGGCCCTTTCGCAGCAGATCATCACTCATGTGGCGATGTGCCAGAACTGTGCCGTAATGCTCGCCGATGCCGAGGAACAAAGCTCCGTCGTGTTTTCCGCGCTCGACCGCGAATTCAATTCACTTGTTCCGACACAGCGTTTGTGGAGTAAGATCAACGAATCCATTGCGGTCGAAAAGAGCCGCACGCCGTTTTGGGAAAAGCTTCGCGTTTCGCTGGGTGTTTTTATTGCAAATCGTTCGATCGCCGTTGCCGCGAGTGTCCTGATAGTTTTCAGCGTGTTCGCCGCGATCTGGACGATGAGCGACACCCCGACCGGTTTGGAGAATTCAATAGCCTCAGGCGGGCCGGTCTTAACATCGGTTCAACAACGGCAGGATGAGACAGTTACGATAGCAACGACTGAAAGCGACAGTGTCCTCCCGTCTGCGGAGAATTCATTTCAGGTGGAAGCGGCAAGCCGAACGGCAAGAGTTCGCACGATCGCCACGAATGCTGACTTCAATGAGAACAGAGCACGTCCTCGTGTTACAAATCTCGTTTATCGGGAACCGTCGGCAGATGCAGAATATCTTCCGGGCGAGGAAAGCTATGTAAAAACGATCGCGGGCCTTAAACAGAATGTTGACGGCGAAAAGGACAGCGTGCTGCCGCCGTCGAGCCGCGTTGCCTATGAGCGGGACATGGCCGTAGTCGAAAACGCGATCACCCGGATGAAAGCGGTCGTGAAGAAAAATCCAAAAAACCAAAGTGCAAAACAAGTTCTTTACTCCTCGTACCAGGACAAGATCGATCTTTTGAATTCTGTTGCACAACGCGAGGAGCTGATGAGCGTAAGATAGCTTGCGCGAATTCCCAAATGATCAGAAACAGGAAAAAATTAATTGGTTTTGCACTATCCTTGTGTGCGCTCGCAGGCAGCGTTTTTTCGCAGACGCCGCCCCCCAGAGAGCCCACGCCGTTGCGGCCCAAAGCCCCGAAAGTCGACATTTATGCGCCGCCGGACGCCAAATCGTTTCCCGGCTTTCCCGAGAAGGATGGCCTGACGACCGAGAAATCCATTCCGGTCGATCCGAACGTTAGCATAAAAGTCTGCGTTGCCGAAGGTGATCTGAAGATCAACGGCTGGGAGCGTGACGAGGTACGTATTTTCGTTAAGGACGGCAGTAAATTCGGCGTCAAAATACTGGAAAAAAGCGCGGATTCCGGCAAGCCGAACTGGATACACATCAAGCGTGCCGCGGATCAGGCGGCTCCCGGCGCCCAGATCAGGGAATGCATATCTGGACAGGCGATTGAAATGGACGTGCCGATGAAGGCGAGTCTGACGGTCGAAGGGCGTGTCACGCGGACGACGGTCGATTCGGTAAGGAAAATTTATATCAAGAATCTGGAAGGCAATTTGTCGCTGCGAAATATTGCCGGCGGCATCACCGCCAATACCTACCAGGGAGATGTGACCGTCGAAAATTCCGGCGGTGCCATTTCGCTCGAGAGCGCTACGGGAAACATCGTTGCGTTCGAGGTCAGTCCCGGACAGATCGGCGATGTGTTTAAGGCAAAAACCAATAGCGGAACCATCTCGCTGCAAAAGCTCGAACACCGGCAGATCGACGCAAATTCGATCACGGGTTCGGTTCTGTTCAACAGCAAATTCCTAATGGGCGGCCTGTACAATTTTAAGACTTCCAACGGCTCGATACGGCTGACAATTCCGTCTGCCTCCTCATGCACGATCAAGGCATCCTACGGTTTCGGGCGATTCAATTCCGAGATCCCGCTCAAGATCTTAACGGAAAATGAGACTCCCGGCGGCAGCAGTGTCGTAGCTTCTATCGGCGAGGGCGATGCGTGTACTGTGAGCATGACGACAAATAACGGCAGCATCGGGATCAAAAAGCAGTAAAATTTAAAATTCTCCGAGCTTTCTCCCCGTCCTCTGTTCGAATTGCCGTGTCATTGACGGTGCATCGGATGTGCCTTCGTCCCGCACCATCCTTTCCAAACGCCACATCGGCAGAAAATAATCGTTCATTGGCAAATAAGGTTCGCCGCTTGCGATCGAATTGCACCAATCGTCAAAATATCCGAGGTCGATCCCGCGAAGGGAAATGCCAGCCGAGTTAATCTCATCCAAAACGCCGAGCAATTTCTC
>JACMMN010000323.1 GCA_014379075.1 Pyrinomonadaceae bacterium
AAATTCCTTCTTTAGCCATATTCTTAAATGGAGCGCGGACACTATTGTCCGCATGAGCATCGCTTCGACGCGAACGGGCCGTCGGCGACTTTAACTTTTTGAATCTGACGTGCTTTTCGCCGCAAGCGGCGATGCGGACAAGAGTGTCCGCGTTCCGGCTGGCCTCAACATCACCGAAATGTGCCTCGACCGCTGGCAGACGGACGAGATGAAAGACCAACCGGCGGTGATTTGGGAAGGCGAAGAAGGCGGCGTAAGAAGTTTTACCTATGGGGAACTTTTTAATGCGGTTGCCGGATCAGTTGGGCGGCTGACATCCGCGGGTCTCGGGAAAGGTGACGCGATCGCTGTTCATATGCCAATGCTGCCTGAGACGGTCGTTGCCCTACTTTCAATCAATCGCGTCGGAGCAATCGCCGTCCCGGTTTTTTCCGGCTATGGTGTGGAGGCCATCGCGAGCCGAATGAACGCGGTTAAAGCGAAAGCTTTGTTCACCACCGACGGCTTTCCACGACGAGGCAAGTGGTTTAATTCTCTCGAAGTCGCGTCAGCCGCAGGTGCGACCGTACCGACACTTGAAAGCATTTTCATAAATAAGCGCGTCGCCATGGACGTCGAACCCGACTACAGCATATGTGGAACGGCACAAATCAACACGGCAGATGATGAAATGGAAAACTATCGAAACGAGGTTTTCAAAGGTAAAAACGTTGTTAGATGGTACGCCGACGGAAAAAGTTCAATATTCCGAAGGGAGATTTTCATATCTACTAAAACCGCTGCCGAAGATCCGCTCATTATCCTCTACACCTCCGGCACGACCGGGAAGCCGAAGGGCATCGCTCACACGCACGCGAGTTTTCCGATAAAGGCGGCGCAGGATATGGCGTTCGGCACGGATGTCGGCAAGGGCACGCGGATCTCTTGGTACACCGACATCGGCTGGATGATGGGGCCGTGGCTGATGTACGGCGCGCTAATTAATGGAGCAACGATCTGCATCTACGACGGAGCGCCCGATTACCCGACCCCCGACCGCATGTGGGAATTCTGCGCCAAACACAAGGTCGAAGTCCTCGGCATCTCGCCGACATTGATCAGGTCTTTGGCGGCCCACGTAGGGAACGCGGACACTCCTGTCCGCAATGAGGGCCGCAGCGGCCCGAACCACGCACCTGCATCCCGACAGCCTGATATACCACCGGCAGTTTCGCCGGAGGACCCAGAGATTGCGGACAAGAGTATTCGCGTTCCTCCTTATCAACGCCACGACCTTTCATCGCTGCGTATTTTCGCATCGACCGGCGAGCCTTGGAATCCGGCGCCGTGGTGGTGGCTTTTCGAAAAGGTCGGCAATTCCAAACTGCCGATCATCAACTACTCCGGCGGCACCGAAATTTCTGGCGGCATCCTGATGGGCAATCCGCTGCTGCCGCAAAAACCGTGTTCATTTCCCGCTCCGTGCCCGGGAATGGATGTCGATATCCTCGACGAAAACGGCCAATCCGTCGGCCCCAACGAGGTCGGCGAACTCGTCATCAAACAGCCCTGGATCGGCATGGCCCGCGGCTTCTGGCAGGAAAAGGAACGCTATCTGGAAACCTACTGGAGCCGCTTCAAAAATATCTGGGTACACGGCGATTGGGCAATGCGCGATTCGGACGGCCATTATTTCATCCTCGGCCGCAGCGACGACACCCTAAAAGTCGCCGGCAAACGCGTCGGCCCCGCCGAAGTCGAAAGCCTGCTCGTCGCCCACCCGCTAGTAACCGAAGCCGCCGTCATCGGCGTCCCCGACGAAGTAAAAGGAACAGCAATGGTAGCATTTTGCGTTTTGCGGAACGCGGACACTCCTGTCCGCAATGAGGGCCGCTTCGGCCCGAACAACGCACCTGTATCCGCACAGCCTGACATTTCAACGACTGCTTCACCGGAGGAACCGCCGATTGCGGACGAGGGCGTCCCCGTTCCATTGGAAAAAGAACTCAAAGCCCTCGTCGCCCGCGACATGGGCAAACCGCTCGCGCCGTCAAAGATCCATTTCGTCTCCGCCCTCCCAAAAACCCGCAACGCCAAAGTAATGCGCCGCGTCATCCGCTCCGCCTACCTCGGCGAAGACCCCGGCGACCTCTCAGCCCTCGAAAACCCAACCGCACTCAACGAAATCCGCGAGGCGAATGCATGAGAGTTGTCTTCGATACAAATGTGCTGGTCGCCGCCGCTCGTTCTCAAGGTGGCGCATCGTTCGCTTTGGTTTCTATGCTGCCCACTCAGCAATTCGAGTTGGCGATTTCCATCCCGCTTTACCTTGAATACCTGGACGTCTTACAGCCTCCCGCTAATATTCCGGCGAACCAAACCCCTGAGGATGTTCTCGGTTTTATCCGCAAATTGTTAGGATATTCACACAAACAGCGTATATACTTCGGTTGGAGACCGGCTTTGAAAGACCCGAATGACGATTTCGTTTTGGAACTCGCCATTGCTTCGCAGAGTTCATACATTGTTACTTTTAATGCGAAGGACTTCATAAACATCGAATTATTCGGTATTGAAACAATATCACCTGCCGATTTCTTGAAAATGGTGAGAAAAATATGAATGCAATTACCGTCGAATTACCACATTCGTTAAGAAAAAAACTTGAAGAACTGGCCAAAAAGGAAGGTTTTTCACTGGAGCAGTTTATGGCAAGTGCTGCTTCGGAAAAACTGTCAGCGATGCTTCAAATAGACTTTTTAGAAAATGAGGCCCGACAAGGAAGTCGTGAAGCGTTCGAAAAATTTCTTGCGTCCGTCCCCGACGTTGAGTCGGTACATCCTGATGATGTAATCAAATAAAGGTAGGTCGAAGCGGGAAAACATGCTTTTATGAAGTTTTTACTTTTTACCTTAATTTTGCTGACATTTTCGTTGTTCCCAGCCGCTCAAAATCCAACATCCGAAAAGAACTCAGAGATAATATCTCTTACTTTGGACAAAACTTCGGTCACTCACTGGTGTCCCCGATTTAAGGAGCGCTCGTGTTCTCGGGAGAAAAGTAAAATCAGTATAAAAACAACGATCAGTCCTATTAATGTGAACCCGACATTTTATTACAGTATCACCGGGGGGCAAATTATCGGCAGCGGTTCCGAGGTTGTTTGGGAATTCGGAGAAACCACTCCTCCGGGTAAACACACCATTTCTGTCGGTGTGGGAGTTGATTACGTGATGGGCGAAACGATTTCAAAGACGATCGAATTATTTGAATGCGATCATTGTTATATGATCTGTGAGTGTCCGAACATCGGAATTTTAGGCCCTTCAAAGCCGGTTAAAGCTAACGATACGATAGTTTTTGAAGCGACGGTATCAGGAGGTGACCGGCAATATACCTATTACACATGGACAATTTCCGGTGGATCCATCATTTTTGGTGAAAAATCTTCTAAGGTCTTTATTAAAATCCCGTCCAAGCCCGAAAAAAATGCTGTAACTGCAACAGTCGAGATTGGGAGCGACCCAGCCTGTAATTGTCCGAACAGTGAATCGAAAAGTGTAGAAATTGCACTAAAAACACCCTGACATTTCATCGGAAATGTAATAATTAATCTCGTGTCGCTTATCGTTCACACCATCGGCCACGGCCGCCATCCGTTTGCGTATTTTCTCGAATTACTAAAAAAACACGAGATTGAGTTTCTCTGCGATGTGCGGAGCGCTGCTCGGTCACGGTGGCCGCAGTTTAATGGGCTTGTGCTGGCGGAATTGTTGAGCGGGAACGGCATCGGGTACGAGCATTTGCCCGAGACGGGCGGGAAGACAAAGCCGAAGCCGGACGACCTGGCTCGCGGTATTGACCGGATAATCGAGATCGCTTCGGACGTGCGGACGGTGATGATGTGCTCGGAATCGAAGCCGCTTTCGGATCACAAGGTCCCTCGTGCCAATTGCCACCGCGTCGGGATGCTCGCCCCGATGCTTAAGGCAAAAGGCGTTTCGCCGATCATCCATATCCTGCCGAACGGCGAATCGACTGAATTCGACGAAACGGCCGTGCCTTCGACCTGGTAAGACGACCGGCAGGAATATGATCCAAACGCTGGACGAGGACATTTTAGAAGAAGCCTGTAGAGAGTTATCAGCACTTGACGAGCACCTCGCATTTGTTTATCAAACCTACGGAGCACCACCGCTGTGGGATCGCCCGCCCGGATTTGCGACGCTGCTGCAGATCATCCTCGA
>JACMMN010000324.1 GCA_014379075.1 Pyrinomonadaceae bacterium
GCGATGAACAGTGATCCGCTGATCGCTAAGGAATCGCAGCCGACCGAGACTGCCGCCGTTATGCTGGGTGCCGCCGACGAACTCGAAAAGAAGTTTCCGACTTTTACGCTGCCGCTCTTTATCCTGCACGGGACGGAAGATAAAGCCACGCGTCCAAGCGGAAGCCAGGCCTTTTACGATGCCGCCGCGTCGACTGATAAAACGTTGAAGCTTTACGAGGGACACTATCACGATCTTCTGAATGATATAGATAAAGAAGTCGTTCTGGCGGATATTCAGAATTGGATCGACCAGCGAATTCCGGCGGAGACATCAAGTGCGACTGGAGCCTGACCGGGTCTCCGTCAGGAAAAAAAAACGCCTTACCGTACATAAACAGGAGCGAAGAGTCGTTCCTGTTTTTTCTGTATTTCCAACTGGCGATTGGAATCTTTTTCGAATGTCGATCAAAATACTTTCAAAGGTTTTATAAAGCCGTATTGGGAAACCGCTATGTTATTCAATTCGATACCGCAATTTTTGCTCGTCGGGGCAATTCCGCATTATCTTACTGAAATGGTGGCGCTGATCGTTGCCGGTTCAGTGATTGCTTATGTTTGCTCACGGCTGAAGGTCGTGCCTATCGTCGGGTTTCTGATCGCGGGTGTCGTAATCGGGCCGAACGCTCTCGGTATTGTCAGCGATCAGACATTGGTCGATGCTACAGCGGAGATCGGCGTTATTTTGCTGTTGTTTACGGTCGGCATCGAATTCAGCCTCGAAAAACTCGCGCGGATTCAACGGCTCATATTCGGTGGCGGTATATTGCAGGTCGGCCTTTCGGTTTTGGTCACGGTGGGAATTCTATCACTATTCGGCGTCGATTGGCGGATTGGCATATTCACCGGATTTCTAGTTGCACTAAGCTCGACTGTTATTGTCCTTAAGTTATTGGGTGAAAAAGGCGAAACTTCTTCTGAACCGGGACAAGTTGGGCTTGGACTGCTTATATTCCAGGATCTGGCGATCGTTTTGATGGTACTGCTCGTGCCGATGCTGAGCGTTGACGGCGGCGGTTCATTGGCCGGGATTATCTGGGCTCTTGGAAAGGCACTGGCTATTATCGCTGTCGTCCTGCTTGTCGCCCGGCGGGTTATGCCAAAGATTCTGGAAACAGTTGCGAAGACCTGTTCGCCCGAGCTCTTTCTTTTATCGGTGATAGCCATATGTTTCGGCACGGCCTATTTGACGAGCCTCGCCGGGGTCAGCTTGTCACTCGGGGCATTTTTGGCTGGTTTGATGGTCAGCGAAAGCCGGTTCAGCCAGCATGCCTTGAGCGAGACGTTGCCGCTGCAAATCCTATTCAGCGCGACCTTCTTCGTATCGGTCGGTATGCTGCTGGATATTAATTTCCTTATACAGAATCTTCCGCTCGTGATCGGCGTGATCGCTGTTGTACTTATCATAAAGATAATCACCACTGGAATAAGTATTCGCGCCCTCGGCTACAAATTGCCGGTAGCGGCGGCTTCTGCCTTAATGCTCGCTCAGATCGGAGAGTTTTCGTTCGTCCTTGAGCGAGCCGGCCGGGACGTGGGATTGTCGCCGGCCGGACTAGGAACAGCGGGATCACAAACATTTATCGCTGCCACCGTGATTCTAATGGTTTTAACGCCGGTTCTTATGAGCGTCGGCAGCCAGCTATTTTCAAAGATCACAAGGAAAAGGGAATTCGCGGGACTTCCCGAAGAAGGCAGCGAACAATTGCCCTCCCATGCCGTCGATCTGGAAGATCACGTTATCGTTGCCGGATACGGACAGGCGGCGCGGTCTTTAGTGAGAGTCCTAAACGGGACCGGAATTCCATACATTATAACCACACTCAGCCCGGACGGAGCGAATGAGGCGGAAGCCGATGGCCTGCCCGTACTTCGAGGCGATGCGACCAAGCCGTTCGTCTTGGATCTGGTCGGCATCGACAAAGCCAAAATGATGGTGATCGCCGATGACAATCCCGGAATCGCCCACCGTATTACCTCAGTTGCTCGCGGCCGGAATCCGACAATGCGGATCGTCGTGCGGACGCGTTATACTTCTGACGTCGAAGGCCTCGCCGAAGCCGGGGCCGACATCGTGATCGCCGAGGAGATCGAATCGATAGTGCAGCTTTTTGGCGAGGTGCTCCGCGATTACCGTATCCCGCCCGAGGACATCGAAACCTATGAAGACCTGGCCCGAAAGAATGGATATTCGGCTTTGCTCAAAGGATTCGACGAAATAGATCCGGAATTATTCGCGTGTGAAACCGGCGACGACTGCCTCGATTCGCGTACGGTAACGATTCGCGGCGGAATGCAGATCGCCGAAAAGCCACTGGCGGCGTTAAAACTTGCCGAGGATTTCGGACTGACCATAAAGAACATTCGCCGCGACGGGAAAGACCTAACCGATCCGGCATCCGATTTCGTTTTCAAAGCGGGTGACGAGGTCGAGCTATCCGGGCAGACCGAAGCTTTTGCCCGAAATGCATCCTTATTTCGCTCGGTCAAAAAAGACGACGCGGCGGATTCGATAAAGCCGATCAGGTCGTTCGCCGGAACGGCCGACGAGGTGAATCCGGTGATCGATGTCGAAAAGCGGATCGATTATAAACCTGAGGTCGATGAAACGGTTTGCTCGCATCTCGATCAGATCCGCCCGGTTTTTCCGAGTGCTCCGGGCTGCGAAGACTGCCTGCTGATCGGCGACGATTGGGTGCATCTGCGGATCTGCCTGACGTGCGGGCATACCGGCTGTTGTGATACTTCAAAGAACAAGCATGCGTCGAAGCACGCTGAAGAAACTGAGCATCCTATAATTATGTCTCTGGAACGAGGCGACGGCTGGGCTTGGTGCTTTCCCGACGAGACATATTTATAATGTTCTGAGTTCAAGCTTCAGCTTGTCTTATGGCCGATGCTGAAGCTTGAACTCAGAATTTTTAATTCTCCGGAACGGTGGCAGTTGCTATCGTTTCGCGTAATTTCTTGGCTGAGGTTGTTGCCGGGTACAGTTCTTTTTCCTCGATATTGCCGTAAACCTTCTTTCCGAAAACACCATTCCACGGCGGAACAACTGTTGTCGCGTTTCCGGCTGCTTTTGCCTGGCAGGCTAGACGCATGAACGGCTTTTCGTCTTCCGGCTGGTTGTAGCCGAAGCTTTTCATTGCGGTTCTTTCACGCGGCGAGACCTCCGTCAGCTTTTCCTGCCCGCCGATAACGCCGACCCAGCAAGTGCCGCACGAAGCGGCCGTGCATTCGACCGGGATCACGCCTTCCCAGCAGCGTTCGTCCATCTCCTTCCAATTCTTAGATTGGTCGAGGGCCGAGGCTCCGGTCAATTCCTGCTCGTTCATGATCGGGAACCGTGCGTCTGACTGACTTTCGTCGTAGATGATCGAAAACTTTTTATTGATGGTCTTGAGAAAGCCCAACATGCCCTGCGAATCGTCGTCTCCGCGTTTTGCCACGATGGCGTCCGGCGATTTGGCGAGCAAGCCTTTTGGGTTTTCGACTTCTCCGTTCGCTGCATTGAATGCTTCCGGGCCGGTCTGAACCAATGTCATCAGCCCGACAGCCGTGATCGCGAGGGTGAGTGATGCATCGACTTTTAACTTTTCCGCCACCATCGCGGCGATCTGTCCGATTTCTTCAGCAAGGCCGATCCCGCTGTTCTCAAACGTAACGATTTCCGCTTCGACCCCCGCCTTTACCGTTTTCCAAAACCGGTGGCCGTACAGAAAATGATGCGAAGAATCGATCTGCGTATCGAGCGAATATTCGCCCTGCATCGCGAAACCCTGAATGGCTTTGTCTTTATCTTCCGCCGCCGCCAGAAATTGGTGGAGCGACAATGGATAGAACCGAAACCAAACCTGGACGGCCGCCCGGTCGACCTCGTGGATGGCGGGCAGAAGTGTTTCGAGAGCCGCAAGCCATTCCGCTTCGGTGTGTTTTTCTAAATAATCAGTAAATGCGTTGTTCATAATCGTGAGTTCCTGTATAAAAGCAAACCTACATTAAACCAAATAAGTCCCGCCGAAACAACCGGTGCACTGCAACCTCCGTTTTCGCTAGTGTCGTGCCTTTTCTTCCTTGTCCTACTTTGCGTCCTTCGCGTCTCCGCGTGAAACCTCTTTTTCACGCAAAGCCGCAAAGCAAAGCCGCGAAGGACGCAAAGAAAACAATGTCAGAACCTATAAAGTTTATTCCCGGCATCTGCCAGCATTGCGACGGCGAGGGAAACGGCGTCCACTTGATCGTCGAATTGGCCGCCGGGGAAATCGCAGGCTTCGTCGAGAAATTCGCGGTTCCACGCGCCGCTCACCAGTACGACCTTGCCTTCCTCGGCCGGTGCCGACCATTTCAGCGCACGCGTTACCTTATCGACCGTCACGTCGATGCCGCGCAGGCCTCGGCCGTGCGTGCGGGTTTCGCGCCGCAGCTCCTGAATTAATGCCTGACCGTGGAGCGCTTTTTCGATGCCGTGGTCGGTATCGCGTTCCGCTTCCATGCGTTCGATGATAAAGCGTTTTTGTTCCGGATATTCGATCCGTTTGCGAAAGCCGCCGTCGATATACATATCGCCAGTGGCTTTATCGATCGCGACGCGGAAGCTGGCCGTGTAGCACGCCGAAGTCCGCGTCGAAACGGCAAGATCGTAGCCGCGTTTCCACCGCAGGCCGTCCGGAGCTTTATCGACGAAGCGTTTGAACCACGCCCGTTTGAATATGCCTCCTTCCGCAGGCGTCGGCTGCTGCTGATACAGAGCGGCGAACGAATAACTGCCAAGCTGGCGGCGGATGTCAGCGAGCTTGGATTCGTCAAATCGTTCGGGGCAAAGTGCGGAGCCGACGGGACGGTTGAGCGGATCGCCGGAACGCGGGCTGCCAGCCCGCTCTTCATCGTCCGGAGAGTCGTAGATTTCCGCGTCGGATTCGGACGCGGTGGCGTCCGTGCGGGCAAGGCTGCCCGCGTTCCGGCCGGCATCCGCTTCGGCCAACGCCGGTAAATTTATCACATCCCATTCCTGCCCGCCGTCCTTCATTTCCCTCAGCAACCGGCCGGCGAGGTCGTCCTGGTGCCAGCGGGTTTGGATTAGGACGATGGCAGCATTCGGTTCGAGGCGTGTGTAAAGGTCGTTGTTGTACCAATCCCAGAGCCGGTCTCGGTAGGTTTCGCTTTCGGCCTCGGCGCGGCTTTTTACCGGATCGTCGATCACGATAAGCTGGCCGCCGAAACCTGTGACGCCCGCACCGACCCCGACCGCCTTCACCCCGCCGCCAAGCGCCGTTTCCCATTGCGATACCGTATTTATTGTCCGCGAAGGCGGAAACATTCTTTGGATCTGGGGTTGCTCATTTTGTGACGCGGTGGAAAAGCTCCCCTCCTTGGAAAAGGAGGGGTGGCCGCGTTTCGCGGACGGGGTGGTTCGTTCTTCGTTTAACGGTAAGTCGTTTAAAGGTGAAGAAACAACCACCCCGTCTGCCGAAGCGGCATCCACCCCTCCTTTGGAAGTAGGGGAGCCAAGAGTCGCCACCCAGTCTGCCGCGGCGGCATCCACTCCTCCATCAAAAGTAGGCGAGCCGGGATCGGACGACTTCGTATTTACCCGGCGGTCTTCCTCCTCCGAAAGCAGCCGCCGGATCGAGCGGGAGAATTTGTCGGCCAGTTTCTGGTTATAACTGCTGACGATGATCCGCATCTTCGGATCGTTCCACAATCGCCAGCCCGCATACCGGACTGTGACGAGCTCAGATTTCCCGTGCCTCGGCGGCAAAAATATCATCAGCCGCTTGCACTCGCCATCCGTCACCCGCTGCAGATGCTTATAAATGTATTCCTGGTATTTCCAATCCCAAGTCATCTCCGGGGAAACCGATTTGAGCCAATCCGGAAAGGCAGAAACACGACCGGTAGGGAGTGTGTTTTTCTGTTGCTCATCGGACGATGTATGAGAGGCAGAAACCCGCGCGGTAGCAAGGGTGTTCCCACCGTCAGGGATGCTCAAGTGAAGAACACACTTCCTACCGGTCGTGTTTCTGCCTATGTGCTCCCGCCACTCAAACCGCTCGATCCATCCCGGCTTGTAAACGCCGTCTTCCGTTCGCCCGTAAAGAATCCGCCGGTTGAAATCCGCATAGCCAAGCTCCTCGCGCATCTCCCGCTCGATCCGCAGCAAATTCCTGCCGCCATACTTCAAATAAAGCTCGAAACACGCCCGATACCGCTCCGTATAAATAGTTTCCATAAGTTTCGCGAAATAATCGCTCACC
>JACMMN010000325.1 GCA_014379075.1 Pyrinomonadaceae bacterium
CAACGACTTCGCGAACGACCTTAATGACGGAAATCTTGTTTCCACCGGCTGAGGTTAGGATTACGTCGAACGTGTCTTTCTCTGCCGCAGCAGGAGCAGCATCGCCACCGCTCGAAGCGGCAGCCGGTGCAGCAGCCGCAGCAGCAGCGGAAACACCGAAGACTTCTTCTAATTCCTTGACCAATTCCGACGCTTCGAGAAGCGTAATTCCTTTTAAATACTCGACTACTTCATCTTTTGTGATTGCCATGATTTTATATATTCCTCCGAATAGGGTTCTGTGTTTGAAAGGATAAAGGAGAAAGGATAAAGGCAAAAGTTCAACTTCGCCGGTCCTAAACACCTCATCCACTGTTATGCGATCCGGCTATAGATTTTGCAATCAGCTTTTACCGCCTTTTGCTTTTATCCTTTCGCCTTTCGCTTTTCGCACTGCCGCGAGAACCCACGGGATGTATATTCTCCGGGTTGCATCACCATTGAACGAACATCCGAGCAGCAAAGGCAACCTGACAAATCGCCCTCGCTCGTTTTCCTTGAGTACGGCTTAGCGGACCTCTCAGTCCGCAATATCAAATTTGAGATCTAAGATCTCAAATAAAAACTTTTCTATTCCGGCTTTTCTTCAGCTTCGGGTGCCGCAGTTTCCTCGACACTTTCAACCGGAGCTTCGTCCGCCGTTTCTGCAATTGCTTCATCAGCTGCCGGTGCTTCAATCGCTTCGTCCGCTGCCGCCGGAGCGGTTTCTTCAGTCTTTGCTTCTGCCGCCGGAGTTTCAGCAGCTTCTTCAGCCGGAGCCATTTCGGCCGCCGGGCTTTCCGCGATCTCCTCAACAACCGGGGGTGCAGTTTCTTCAGCTTTTACTTCAGCGGCCGCGGGGGCCGCTGTTTTTGTATCGCCGATCTGTTTGATAACCACAGCCAGGTTGCGCGGCACGGCGTTGATAACCGTTACAATGCGTTGAGCCTGGGCGTTGATCACAAATAGAAGTTTTGCGATAAGCTCTTCTTTTGACGGCAGGCTGGCGATGGATTGAACCTGGGCCAGATTAACTACCCTGCCATCGACAATACCGGCCTTGAATTGATAAACATCGGCGTTTTCTTTTATAAATTTCGAGATCGCCTTGGACAATATGACCGGATCGCTATCGGTCCAGGCAAGTGCGGTCACGCCTTTGAAATACTCTGCGGCATCTTCAAACGCGGTGCCTTTGACGGCTATCCGGGCCAATGTATTTTTTACAACCTGATAGTTTGCACCGGCTTCACGAAGCTGATTGCGAAATTCCTGATCTTTATTGACCGTCGCCTTCGAAAAGCTGACGACCATAGCGGATTTCGAACTCTGCAGCTTCTCTGTGAGGGCGGTCAGATCTCTTTGTTTTGTTTCTCTTGATTTCATTATTTTCCTCGCACCTCACTTGTTAAGCGTATGCCAATTCGTCGAGCAAGACGCCCGGGCTCATCGTTGCCGCCAAATTGATCTTCTTTAGGTATCGTCCCTTCGCCGTGGTCGGCTTGGCCTTCATTACGGCGGTGATCAAAACACGCGTGTTTTCCATCAGCTTGGCGTCGTCAAACGACACTTTGCCGACCGGCGTATGAATTACACCCGTTTTATCGACGCGGTATTCGACCTTACCGGCCTTGGTTTCCTGAATGGCCGTTTTCACGTCCATCGTCACCGTTCCTGTTTTTGGATTCGGCATCAGGCCTCGAGGACCGAGAACCTTACCTAATTGTCCGACCTTGCCCATCATGTCGGGGGTAGCGATCAAGGCGTCGAAATCCATCCATCCGCCTTTGATCTTTTCGACCACTTCGTCGCCGCCCGCCAGATCGGCACCGGCTTCTTCGGCTTCCTTTATCTTGTCACCCTGTGCGATGACAACGACTTTTTTATCTTTGCCGCCCAAACCGTGCGGCAGAACGATGGTCCCGCGAACGAGCTGATCGGCTTTACGCGGATCAACACCCAGCCACATTGTCAATTCAACGGTTTCATCAAACTTAGCAAAGGCAATTTCCTTCAGCTTTGCTACGGCTTCTTCAAGCGTGTGTTTCTTGTGCAGCTCAACTTTTTCGAGCGCTGCAAGATATTTCTTTCCTCTTTTCATTTTACCTCCAGGTGTTAACGAGATTTGCGATTTGCGATTGCTGATTTGCGATCTATCAGCCTTCCGAAAATCAATCTCTCCCTTTCCAGATCTGCGTGCGATCAATCGCACGCAGATCTAAACTCGAAAATTTATACTACTGTCAAACCCATCGACTTCGCCGTACCCTCGATCGTCTTCATAGCCGCGGCGAGGTTGGTCGTGTTGAGATCCGTCATTTTCTTTTTGGCGATCTCTTCGATCTGGGCCTTTGAAATGGTTCCGGATTTAGTTTTGTTCGGCGTCCCCGAACCTTTAGCAATTCCAGAAGCCTTTCTCAAAAGATCGGCCGCTGGCGGAGTTTTCGTCTCAAACGTAAACGAGCGATCCGCGTAAACTGTAATAACCACCGGAATTTTCATGTCCGGATCGTCGTTTTGCGTTTTGGCGTTGAACGCCTTGCAAAACTCCATGATGTTAACGCCGTGCTGGCCCAAAGCCGGGCCGATCGGCGGTGCCGGATTCGCCTTGCCGGCTGGAATCTGTAATTTTATATAACCTGATATCTTCTTAGCCATAATATTTTCGATTTACGATCCCGGATTTCTCCGGGAATGTCCTCATTTTCTTTTGGAACGCAGGCTGCCAGCCTGCCCGCTTCCACGGTGTAAACTTAGTTCGTACTTCGAACTCATTGCAGGCTGGCAGCCTGCGTTCCGACCTACTCTTCTTCCGCAAACGTAACTTTTTCTACTTCGAGAAATCCTAATTCGTAAGGCGTAGAGCGTCCGAAGATCGTGATCGACACTTTCAGCGTCATCTTGTCTTCGTTTACTTCCTCGACCTTTCCGGTAAAGCTTGCGAAAGGCCCGGATTTGATTCTGACGACTTCGCCGTTCTGGTATGTAAACTTCGGTTTCGGTTTCTCGGTCGCGACTTCAATATTTTTAACGATCTGATCGACCTCTTCCTGGGTGAGCGGTGTGGGCTGCTTTCCGCCCAAAAATCCCGTCACTTTCGGTGTCGATTTAATTGCGTGAAAAACGTTATCAGGGATCTTTCCCTTTTCGTCACAATCTATCTCAACTAAAACATATCCCGGGTAAAACATCCGTGACGATTCGATTCGCTTGTTTCCGCGCATCTCTACAACGGTCTCTTTCGGCAATAAAACTTCGGTAATCTGCTCGGCAAGTTCCATATCACGAATGCGGGCACCGAGACTTTCGACTACCTTATTTTCGTGGCCAGAGTATGTGTGGATAAAATACCACTGCTTCATTTAAAAATCCTTTATATACCGGCGATCTTGCTCACCAGCCATGTCAGCCCTTCCAGAAGGTAAACCCATGCCTGATCGACAACAAATAAATACACGGCAAAGAAAATAACGGCGATAATAACAATTATTGTCGTATTCTTTACGTCTTCCGACGATGGGAAGGTCGTCCGATCCAACTCCTCACGAGTCTTCCGAACAAATTCTCCAACACTTTCTTTCTTTGCACCCTTATCCAAGGTGTCGACAGCTTCCGCCACTGGTATTTCTCCTAAAATTTGTAAATGGCAGGGGTAGCAGGACTCGAACCCGCACCTAAGGTTTTGGAGACCTCCATGCTAACCATTGACACCATACCCCTTTAAAGAGTCAAAGAGTGTAAAGTCTGGAGTCTTGAGCGGGAAGCAAATCCTACGCACGACTCCAGACTTCAGAACTCCAGACTTATTTGTTCTCTTTGTGCAGACGATGGCAGCGGCAGCGGCGGCAAAATTTATTGAGTTCAAGCCTGTTCGGCGTGTTCTTTTTGTTTTTTGTCGTTACGTAGTTCCGCTCTTTGCACTCGGTACATTGCAAAATTATATTATCTCTCGGCATTTCTTAATTCCTTAGTATTCCAGATTCCAGATTTGATTGGATTCTGAAATTATTTCTTATTCCACAATATCGCTCACGGTACCGGCACCGACTGTTCGGCCGCCTTCACGGATGGCGAATCTCAGGCCTTTTTCCATGGCGATGGGGGCGATCAGTTCGATCTCCATCTGGATGTTGTCGCCCGGCATGACCATTTCAACTCC
>JACMMN010000326.1 GCA_014379075.1 Pyrinomonadaceae bacterium
CGGAAGCCGACGGCGACACCGCCGAAGCAATAGATTTTCTCGAATTCTACGGCCGCGAAATGCTTCGATGGAGCGGACAACAGCCGATCACCAAAGTCGAAGGCGAAGACAACCGGCTCGAATATATTCCCCTCGGGGTAGGAGCCGTGATTCCGCCGTGGAATTTCCCGCTTGCGATAATGGCCGGAATGACGATGGCGGCGGTCGTCACGGGCAACACGGTAGTGCTCAAACCGTCATCGGATGCTCCGACGATTGCCGCGAAATTCATGGAGATCCTCGAAGATGCCGGCCTGCCCGTCGGAGTCGTTAATTTTCTGACCGGCAGCGCCGAAACCGGCGAAGCAATGGTTACGCATCCGAAAACGCGGTTCATTTCGTTTACGGGCTCTAAAGGCGTCGGCCTCCATATCAACGAAGAAGCTGCGAAGACCCGCGACGGACAAATTTGGATTAAACGCGTCGTTGCCGAAATGGGCGGAAAAGATGCGATAGTCGTCGCCGACGATGCCGATCTCGATTCGGCAGCCAGCGGAGCGGTCGCCGCGGCCTTCGGATTTCAAGGCCAGAAATGTTCTGCTTGTTCCCGTCTGATAGTCGACGAAAGCGTCCATGACGCCTTGATGGAGAAGGTCGTCGCAATTACAAAAACATTGAAAATGGGTCAGCCGACCGAAGGCGATACAAATGTCGCGGCTGTTATAAATAAACGCTCGTTCGATAATACGCTGGGCTACATTCAAAAAGGGATCGACGAAGGCGGAATTGTTCTCACGGGCGGAACGGGAGATGAATCGCAGGGCTATTACATTGAGCCGACGGTTATCGATAACGTCCAGCCCGGAGCGACCATCGAGCAGGAAGAGATCTTTGCGCCTGTTTTAGCCGTGATAAAGGCCCGCGATTTCGACCACGCGCTTGAGATAGCCAACGATACTGAATTCGGTTTGACCGGTGCCGTCTATTCGACAGATCAGGGAAATCTGGAGAAAGCTCGCCGTGAATTTCACGTCGGTAATCTTTACCTAAATCGAAAATGCACCGGAGCATTGGTCGGGGCACACCCTTTCGGCGGCTTCAATATGAGCGGAACCGATTCGAAAGCCGGCGGCCGCGAATATCTTCTCCAGTTCATGCAGGGAAAAATGGTGTCGCAGAAGATCTAATGGCATACGCACGAAGTAAGGGCGTTCTTTATTGTTAAAGATTTCCATAAAAATCAATATGAAAGTTCTCAGATTTAAGCCGCTTGCCGCCGCCGCAGTTATAATTTTCGCCGCGTCATTCGCAAGCGCTCAGAAATCGCGGCCGAAGGCAAAACCTGTCCAACCGCAAAAATCGATAATTTTTGCGGTGATAAGCGACGGGAAAACTCTCGAACCGATCGCGTTTGTCGACAAGGGCAAGCTTTCATCGACCGACACCAGCGGGGTTGAAGCAAATGTGACGGCCGCATTCACCAAAACCTATTACAAACCGAAAGGTACCTACAATCTTATTTTCGGCGGTGTAAATTCGGGAACCGTTACGGTCGTCACCTCTGACCCGACGGCGGAATGCACATCCAATATGGCAAATGTGACAACCACCGCTCCCAAAGCAAAGCTAAAAGGATTGGTTATGGGACTGGCGACGAATGTAAAGGTAACAACCGGTACTTCTTACCGGCGTCTGCCGACCCCGGCTGAAAGAACGGAGATCGAAGGCCTTGTCCGCGCGGAATTTACAAAACAAAAGGTAGATGGCCGGCTCGATTATCATAATTTGACGGCAATCGATGTCGATCGGGACGGCATGGCTGAACTCGTAGGCTCGTTTTTCATCAAAACCGGCCCTAAAAGCCGTGCTTTGCTCTTTTTCATCGCCGATAAGGGAGCGGACGGCAAATATTCGTTCGGTTTTAACGAGTTCGACAAGATGGACGAATCATCGATGATGAGCGGTGCTGATATAGAAGCGGTCGATACCGGCGTTTACAACGAACTATTGCTAGACAGCCTTGAACTCGACGGAGACAAGGTAAACGAGATCTTCACCTACGTAAAATCGCTCGAAGGCGCAGGGTTCAATGTCTATAAACGCGAAGGCGGGAAATGGATCCGCTCATTCGAGGGTTCGAATTATCATTGCGCTTTTTGAATTGGATAATTTTAGTGATTCTTAGTGTTAAGTTCTTCGGGATTTAACACTATTTTTATATTGTGTCGTTATGAAAATACTTCTGTTCAAAATAAACGCCGCTATTATCCTTATCGGTTTTGCCGTTTCATCGTTCGGGCAAACGGTGCAGAATGTATATCCGGTGAAACGCCCGGAATCCGCGGAAACATGGCGGCGGGATGGATGGAACGCAGTCGATCGGGGAAAGGCGGTAAAGGTTCGCAAAGGGAAAGCAAAAAATGTGATCCTTTTTGTCGGCGACGGAATGGGCATTTCCACGCTTACGGCGGCACGGATCTTCGAAGGCCAGATGCGGGGAGAAAGCGGTGAGGAAAACCGTCTCAGTTTCGAGGAATTTCCGTTTTCGGCGCTGTCAAAAACTTACAGCACGAATCAGCAAACGTCCGACTCCGCGCCGACCATGAGCGCGATAATTTCCGGGGTCAAAACCGATGAAGGCGTGATCTCCGTTAATCAGAACGTACAGCATTCCAATTACAAGACCGTCGCCGGAAACGAGACCAAGACGCTCCTCCAATATGCCGAGGAAGCCGGACGCTCGACCGGGATTATTTCTACCGCCAGGCTGACGCACGCGACGCCGGCTTCCTGTTACGGCCATTCGCCCGATCGGGATTGGGAATCCGACAACGATATTTTCATCCGCCGCAAAGACGCCCACGAGGCAAAATTTCCCGACCTGGCCCGCCAGATGCTTGATTTTCCATACGGCGACGGCCTGGAAGTCGCTCTCGGCGGCGGCCGCACCAAGTATTTGCCCAAGGAATTAAAAGATCCGGAGTATCCCGCCCGCACCGGTGAACGGATTGACGGCCGGAACTTAACACAGGAATGGCAGACAAAATATAAAAGCTCGGCCTTCGTGTGGAACAAGCAGCAGTTCGATGCAGTCGACGTGAAAAACACCAAACATTTGCTCGGTCTTTTTGAGCCGTCGCACATGCAGTATGAACACGACCGGGCAAAAGATGCAGCTGGTGAACCCTCTCTTTTGGAGATGACGACAAAAGCCATCGACGTGCTTTCTGCAAACAAAAAAGGTTATTTCCTTATGGTCGAAGGCGGGCGCATTGATCACGCTCATCACGAAGGCAACGCTTACCGAGCCCTGAGAGATACGGTCGCCTTGTCCGATGCCGTGCGTGCAGCCGTTCAAAAAGTGGATCTCGACGAAACTCTGGTGATTGTCACCGCCGATCATAGCCACACTTTTTTTATCCAGGGTTATCCGGCGCGCGGCAACAATATAATGGGCCTGGTGCGCGAGGTCGACGGCAGCGGTGAACTCGAACAAAATCCGACGGCAGATCGGAACAAAAAGCCATTTACGACTTTAGGTTACGCCAACGGAACCGTGGCCCGAGGTTCCGAACGCCCAAATCTTACTGAGGATATCGTCACAAATCCCGACTATAAGCAAGAAGCGAATATTCCCCTGCTCGCCGAAACGCACGCGGGCGAGGATGTTGCTATATTCGCAGCGGGCGTCAATGCTCATCTTATTCGTGGTTCTATGGAGCAGAACTGGATCTTCTATGTGATGGCGGATGCGATGCGGTTGGGCAGAAATAAATGAGAATCGTTTTTATGGGCACACCGAAGGCCGCAGTGCCTTCGCTGGAAAGGATTTTATCGGACGGCCACGAGATAGCGGCGGTTTATTCGCAGCCGGACCGTCCTTCGGGACGCGGCAATAGGATCGCATTTTCTCCTGTCAAAGAATTTGCCTTAAAGCACGATCTTCCGGTCTTTCAGCCGGTCAAGGTGAAAACCCAGGACGCACTTGCCGAATTTCAATCGCACAAAGCTGACACCGCCGTAGTCGTCGCCTACGGCAGGATTTTACCGCAAACATTTCTTGAAGCCTATCCAAACGGCGCTATCAATGTTCATTTTTCGCTGCTCCCAAAGTATCGCGGAGCAGCACCGGTTAATTGGGCAATTGTAAACGGCGAAACGCGAACGGGCGTGACGACGATACAAATGGATGCGGGGCTGGACACCGGTGACATATTGCTCAAACGCGATACCGATATCGGTCCGGGTGAAACATCAATAGAATTGATGGATCGGTTGTCGTTCATCGGTGCCGATCTGATATCGGAAACGTTAGCGATGTATAACGAATTGTCGGGTCAACCGCAAAATCACGAAGAGGCAACGCTTGCTCCGATGATGAAACGCGAGGACGGTTTGATAGACTGGGAAATGAGCGGCGGTGAGGTTGCCAACCGCATTCGCGGCTTTCAGCCGTTTCCGGGATCGTTTTCAGCTTATAAAGAACAGAAAATTTCGATATGGAAGGCGGCCGAAGTTTCAAGTTTGGAATTTGAAATTTCGCATATCCGCAAATGCGGCGAAATAATCGAAGCAAAAGGCGACAACCTATTCGTCCAATGTGGCACCGAAACCGTTTTGCGAATCGAAGAGGTTCAGCCGGAAGGCAAACGCCGGATGTCCGCGCGCGATTTCGTAAACGGAGTAAAGCCGATCCCCGGGGAATCGTTTGGATCTCCGCTCTAGTCGGGCATCGCTGACGAAGAAGCTTGCAGAAGCAGGAACTCCAAGCTCAAGAGTATGGAAAACGCTGCATTATACGAAATAATTTCATTCTACGAATTCAAGCCATTGATCGGTCTTGAATCTATGAAACAGGAATTGAAAACTCTTCTGCGCGAGTGGTCCGTTTTCGGAACCATTATTATTGCCGGTGAAGGCTACAACGCCAGTTTGTGCGGCGAACCTCAGAAGGTTAAAGAATTCCTTAAGTTGGCTGAAAGGGTCTTTAACACGAACATCAAATACAAATCGTCGTTTCACGCAGAAAAACCGTTTCGCAAACACGAGGTCAAGATAAAGCCCGAGATCGTCACGCTAAAAAAGGAAGTCGATATTTCAAAAGGCGTCGGCACGCATGTAAAGCCGGAAGACTGGAACCAGATCATATCCGCCCCAGGCGTGGTCTTGCTAGACGCCCGAAATTATTACGAACATAAAAACGGCACATTTAAGAATGCGGTCGATCCGAAAACGGAAAAATTCAGCGACCTCCCGCAATTCGTCGCAGAAACTTTCGATCCAAAAACTCACACCAAGATCGCTATGTTCTGCACGGGCGGTATTCGCTGCGAAAAGTTCGCCCCGTACATGAAGGAACTCGGTTTCGCCGAGATATTCCAGCTCGAAGGCGGGATCTTGAAATATCTCGAAGACGTGCCAAAGGATGAGCAGTTATGGGAAGGCGAATGCTTTGTGTTCGACGAACGCCGGACGCTCGACGAAAAGCTTGAAAAGGGAAGCGGCATCGATTACTCGCAACGGTATAAAAATAAGAAAAAGTTCTGAGTTTAGGCTTCAGCGTGTCTCTCGGTCCTCTAAGAAGCATGCTGAAGCGTTGACTCAGAACGTCGTATGAAAATCTCGCCCGCACGGATCGCCGCCTTCGCGATCCTGCTAAAAATTGAGAAAGAAAAAGCGTTTTCATCGGTTTTGCTTCCGCAATATGAAAGCGATCTTTTACCGCCAGACCGCGGCCTTTGCCACGCGCTAACGCTTGGAATTTTGCGGAAACAGATTTTTTTGGATCGCTTGATCGATCAATTTGCCAAAGGTAAAAAGCTCGATCCGGCAGTCCGGATAGCGCTCCGAATCGGACTTTTTCAACTCCTTTTCCTGGACAAGGTGCCGGATTATTCCGCGATAAATGAGAGCGTAAATCTTGTGCAGTACGCAAAAAAAACGTCGGCGAAAGGTTTCGTCAATGCGATCCTGCGGCGGGTGACTAGAGAGACGATCGACCTTGCTTTTGCGGACGATGTCGACCGGATCGCGGTCACGACGTCTCATCCCCGATGGTTGGTCGAAAAATGGGCCGGACAGTTCGGCGTCGATGAAGCGGAAAACATTGCGGCGGCAAACAATGAAATCCCGCGAATCGCTTTTCGAATCTCCGCCTGTCCCGGCGGTCCGCTGCAATTAAACACTTTACCCTCCGAATTC
>JACMMN010000327.1 GCA_014379075.1 Pyrinomonadaceae bacterium
AGTGCGAACGCTTTACCGGCACAACTGAGATCAGATCGACTTCGTGTCCCGCCTCCGCGATCTTCATCGCTGCCGCAAGGCCCGCCAACCCGCCGCCGACGATCGCAATTTTTAATCCGCTTGATGCCATAAAAAATTAATAAACCTCGTCGTGCGTCCCAATATTCTGCAGAAGAATCGCATCCTCGTCTTCATGCCGCACAATCTCGAAAATTATTCTTAAATCATATGCCACACTGCACGCCAAAGAATCTTTCAAAACGCCTTTCAATCTATGAGTCTTGAGTTGCGGATGAAAGGCATCGATTTCAAGAATTTCTAATGTATTCTTTAGGTCCGTTGCAAATTCGGATTCCTTTTCAATATTCGTTTTGCCGCTCTGGAAAATGACGATGACGGGAGAAGCTTCATGACAAAACCTCTCGCAGTATTTCTTCCGGCGTCGATGGTTTACAAAGTCCCTCTGCAAATTCGCGCCTCGAATTTTCAATCTCAACCCTCAGAGCTTCTCGTCGATCTTCGATCATTCGATGCTGCAAAATATCTACCAGCATTTCTTTCTCATCAATGGGAAGTTCATCGACAGCTTCCAGCACATCCGCAAAATTTGATTGCATAACGGTTCTCCTACCTTGTAAGTTTAAAACTTCCTCACCCCTTTGGCTCAACAACTCCCTGTTTTTCCACTTCTTCACAAAAAGAATCCGGAAGCAGGCCGCATTTATTAACGAAGGCGACAGCCGCGTTGATCCCGACCGCCGACAGGAAAACGGCCAAACCAATGCAGGCATACAAACTCAGTCTCTGTGCCTTCTCGCCGATCAAAATTCCCCAATCGACGGCAAAAAGCCAAAACCCGTATGCCAAATGCCAGGCAGTTGCGATCACGCCTAAAAAGTAAAAAAACAAGATGCCGGCATTCTGGAATTCGGCTGAGACGATACTAAAAGCATTGTCCGCGTTCCCCGCGACCGGATTGCCGTACGATTCCAACCCCGGGATCAAACCGAAACGTAAATTCAAAACGTGAAAAAATATAAAGAAGAACAGAAAAATGCCGGTTACCCGCTGAAAAATATAAAACCAGTTTCGACTGTACGAATAGCTCAGGGCATTCGGCTTAGCTTCAGCGGAAATAATAACGCCGTAGATCGAATGGAAAAGCAGCGGAATAAAAATGCCGAAAATCTCAACGAATATTAAATAGGGAATATCGTGAATTCCCTTTACATGCTCATTAAATACACGGGCGCCACCCATCGCGGCCGAATTTGTGTACATGTGTACAAGAAAAAAGGCCCCGAGTGGAACGATACCCGTCAACTGATGAAGTTTGCGTAAAAGAAATGTATTGCTGAATTTGATCGCCATTCGATTTCCATGCCTGCCTGAAATGTTACCCGGTTCCTAGAAATTCTAAGACCAAACATCCGATTCGGCAATTCTAACCCTATGCTTTTTATCTTAGAACGTTTTTCTTATAAGATAAAATGAATTCTTTTGTCCGAGTTGTTAAGCTGTGCTTACGTTTTTTATGCATATCGAGACTTTAAAGGTGTTTTGCGATCTGGTGGATGTCCAGAGTTTTTCGCTCGCAGCGGAGCGAAATTTTATCACTCAGTCGGCCGTCAGCCAGCAAATAAGGACGCTCGAGGAAAAATTCAACCGACGTTTTCTCGAACGTGTCCGCGGACGGCGTGAGGTGAAACTTACATCGGCTGGCGAGGTTTTCTATCGCGAGGCGAAGAATGTTCTGGCGGCGTACGACCAGATGAACGAGAGCTTGCGCGGACTCGTCGGAAAGATAGGCGGCACCGTTAAGGTCGCGACCGTTTACAGCGTCGGACTCCACGAGCTTCCCGCAAAGGTCGGTGAATTTATGTCAAAATTCCCATCCGCCAAGATCGATCTCGAATATTCACGCACCACAAAGGTCGTTCGCGATGTCCTCAACGGAACGGTCGAACTCGGCGTACTCGCCTTTCCCGAACCGCGGCGCGGCCTTACGATCACTCAGATGCCGAGCAACAAGCTAGTCCTCGTTTGCCCGCCTGACCACAAATTCGCAAAAAAAACATCGGTAAAAACGAAAGACCTGAACGGCGTGGATTTCGTTTTATTCGAACTCGACACTCCAACGCGGAAGGCGACGGATAAAATACTAAAAGCCTACGGTGTCGAGGTCAAAAAGATCGCCGAATTCGATAATATCGAAACGATAAAGCGCGCCGTACAGGTCGGTTTCGGTCTCGCGATCCTGCCGCTGCCCTCGGTTACCGAGGAAGAGCGTACGGGTAATCTTGCTGTAATAAAGTTAGCGGATAAGGAATGGGTAAGGCCCGTCGGCGTGATCTACCGGAGCGACCGCACTCTGTCGCTTGCGGCAAAGAAATTCGTTCATTTGCTCGAAAGTGAGATCTGAGCCGTTTCCGCCAAAGAAAAAGATTTCATTGTGCCCTTACTTTTACTATACTAAACTTCGTTAATCCTTTTCAGCCAGACCTTTGGCAGGAACCGGGCGTGAATATATCCCGATTCCCCGATCGAATGAATTGACATTACCTTTTGGAGGATTGTCATGACCGATAACATTGCCGGTAAGGCATACACCATCATCTTCGAAGAATATCCTACATATCTCTACGCTCTCGTTCACAGCGACAAATACGGCTACGACATTTTGGCCCAATTTCTGCGTGAGATCGCCGATGAGTGCAAGAAAAGAAGTTTCAAGCAGGTGTTGATCGAGGAAAATATTTCGGCCGTAACTTCCATGACGGATGTATTCCGTACCGCCTCAGAGCTGCCGCAATTGGGCTTTTCGAAAATTCGAATGGCCTATGTTGATCGCTTTGCCGACCAGAAAGAGATGAATGAATTCGGCCAGATGGTAGCTGTGAATCGCGGCGTGAATGTAAAAATTTTTGGCAGCCAGGAAGAAGCCGATAAATGGCTTTCGGAAAAAGCTTAATCCAAACTGATCATCGTCAACGGCGAGGTCGGCGTCATTGCATTAAGCGAATTTTTCAGCATCGGGGCCAGCCCCTCGCTTTCCATGTATTCGCGGCCGAGCAATTTGCGGAAACGTTTGTCCTTGCTCTCGCCGTCGAGTTCCTTCAAAATCCCTCGAAAAAATGCGGCCACTATTTCAGGTGCAAATTGTTTGCCGGAATTCCGCCTGAGGTCATCGAAAACCTCGCCGGCCGGACGGCGGCGTTTATACGGGCGGTCGGTGGTCATCGCGTCGAACGAATCGGCCAGGTTCACCACTTTTGCGATATATGGAATTTCGCGGTCGTAAAGTCCGTCAGGGTAGCCGTGGCCGTCGAGGCGCTCGTGATGATACTTGGCGGCTAGCGGCACGTCCGTGTAAGGATGATGTATCGGCAGCAGTATTTCATAACCGACCGCCGGATGCTTGTTCAATTCCGCCGATTCCTTTGCGTTGATTCGGTATGGCGCGTTGATGATCTTCCGCTCGACGGTTAATTTGCCGACATCGTGCAAATACCCGGCGACCGCCGCTCCTTCGATTTCCTCTTCGCCCCAGCCTAATTCGGCACCGATGATCTCCGAATATTTCCCGACTCGCACCGAATGACCTTCGGTATATTTGTCTTTGCAATCGATGGCGGCAGCGAAGGCTTTTACGGTGTCTTTATAGGTCGTCCGCAGATTTTCGTAGAGCTTGCGGTTTTCGCTTGCCTGACGCTCGAGTTCGGCGAGCATATTTCGCTGGGCGATCGCGCCGCCGATGTGCCGACCCATCGCGCAAATAATTTCGCGGTCGTAGCTCGTATAAGGATCGCCGGTCGCCTTTTCGCCCAGGAAAACAGCGCCGACCGTCTCGTCGCGGATAACCAGCGGCATCATCAGTTCAAGCTTGGTGCTTTCGAACGTCCGGTCGTAAACCTGAAAGAACGGCAGGACCTTTGCCCGCGCAATGTCTATCGGATGCAGCCCGTTGACCAAAAATTGCCGCTCATCCTCATAACAAAGCCCAAGCGACAAGGGAAACTCATCGCCGAGCCCACGAACCGCAAGCATATTAAATTCATGCCCGAACCGCGAATACCTGGCCACTCCGCCTCGCATAATACCGAGCGAACCCAGTATCAAATGCAAAGATGTGCGGATCGTCTCCTGGAAGTTGTTTTTATTCGCAACCTCCTGACCAAGATCGGCAAGCGCTCCAAAAGTATGGACGAGTTTGTTGCGGTTCTCGGCCACCTGTTTAAAATTTGTCTGTCGAAAGTCCTGGATTTTCAATTTATTTAATTACGATTCACGGCCGCGTGTTTGCTGACGCCGAGCATGTCAAAAAGTTCGACGGTGTCTTCATTTACGTCCGAAAAGACGACCTTTGCACCGGCATTTGCAGCCGAATCGATAACGCCGAGCAGAATCGACACGCCGATGCTGTTGACGATCTCGGTCCGCGAAAAA
>JACMMN010000328.1 GCA_014379075.1 Pyrinomonadaceae bacterium
GATCCGCTGTCCCTGATCGGCAAAATGAATCTCGCAATGACCCTATTCTGTGCAAAAGATTTTGCCGCAGCCGAGATTCATTTCCGAAGTGTTCTGGAGATCGATGATAACGTCGCAGGCTCTCACTGGATGCTGTCACGGACATTGTGGCAGATGGGCCGGAAGGACGAGGCGATGAATGAAATATTCTTGGGCCTCAAAAAAGACGGAAATGAAATTCTGGCTGAGAGAGTCCGTGCAATATCGGCGTCATCCACACATGAAGAAGCAATTAGGTTCCTGCTTCACGAATGGCGGGCGGTCCCGCCGGAAACTAATAATCTCAACATGGCCTATCTCACGACTTATGTAAATGATTCCGACAAAGCTGTATATTGGCTTGAAAAATCGTTCGACGAACGCCACCCATGGACCGCCTGGATTTCCGCATACCCGGAATTCGAAAGCCTCTACAACAAGCCCGGTTACCAAAAACTCCTTCAGCAAATGAACATGACGTACTAATCAAAAAAAGGGGTGAGCTGGTCGCTCACCCCTTTAATTTTCATTTGTTTAGTTTTAAATGAAAGCGAAATCGAACTGTTCCTGATGTATCGATTTGTCCGCCGTCACGTCCACGTTGCCGACGTGGGCTTCGATCTCTTCAAAAACTTCTTTTTCAGTGCTTCGCAGGGCCTTTGCTACATCCGGATGGACCCGCAAGGTAGTGTGCCGCACGTCATCTATATGTTTGGAGAGTCGCCTGGC
Source organism: Pyrinomonadaceae bacterium (assembly GCA_014379075.1). Lineage (GTDB taxonomy): Bacteria > Acidobacteriota > Blastocatellia > Pyrinomonadales > Pyrinomonadaceae > OLB17. The sequence continues at coordinate 748 of JACMMN010000328.1, forward strand.
TTCGGTCAGGACTTCGTAGCAAACGGTGGTCGGCGATTTGACCCAGCCCGCACCTTCGCAATAATCACACGGCGAACACATCGTCCGTTCGAGCGACTGCTTGACGCGTTTGCGGGTCATGATTATAAGCCCGAAATCGTTGAATGACAGCACCTTGTTCGGCGATTTGTCCGATGCAAGAGCTTCCTGCAGTGCCTGCGAGACTTTGTTGCGGTTGCGCCTGTCTTCCATGTCGATCAGATCGAGCACGATGATCCCGCCGAGATCTCGAAGACGGATCTGGCGTGCGATCTCATCGACCGCTTCCATATTTGTTCGCGTGATAGTATCTTCGAGCCGGGCATTTCCCTTACCGACAAATTTGCCGGTGTTGACGTCGATCGCCACGAGAGCTTCAGTCTGATTGATCACCAAATATCCGCCCGATTTCAGCCAAACACGCGGTTTCAGGGCTTTATCGATCTCTTCCTGCACGCCGTAAGCGTCCAGAATAGGCTCGTCCCGGGTATAAAGTTTTACGCGGTTCACCATCTTCGGCTGGATACGGTTGACGAATTCCACGGTACGCAGATATTCTTCCTCACTGTCCACGCGGATCGCCGTAAATTCGTCCGACATTTGATCGCGCAGGATCCGCTGTACTATATCCAGATCCTGGTGAACCAATGCCGGGGATTTGGCCTTTTCGGTCGTCTTTTTGATATCGAGCCACGTCCGCACTAGATAAATAGCATCGTTTTTAAGGTCTTCCTCTGAGATTCCGATACCCGCCGTTCTGACGATAAAACCGCCTGACGGGATATCGACGTCCTGCTTTATTCTCTGGATCAGCGTGCGCAGACGGCTGCGTTCACTTGAAGATTCGATCTTTCGTGAAACGCCAAGATGCTCGATGGTCGGCATATAAACCAGATAGCGGCCCGGAAGCGCGATGTGCGACGTAATGCGGGCGCCTTTGCGGGCGATCGGCTCTTTTGCGATCTGGACAAGAATTTCCTGTCCTTCCCGCAGGAGATCCGAGATCGTAGGTTGAGGCGGACGCGGGCCGCTCCGGTCGTTGCGGTCACTCCGGTCGTTTCGCGGTCCCCGGTCATTGCGGTCATTTCTAGGCCCTCGATCGGTTTGAGCAGGCTTTTGACGAACGTCGCGGGTATCCCTATTATCGCGGTTGTCCCTATTTCTATTATCCCGGCCGCCGCGATTATCACGGCCTTCTCGGGGTTCGCGGGCGTTTCTAGTGTCTTTTTGTTCCTGCGGGGCTTCTTCTTCGTCCCGCGTAACCGGAGCTTCTTTAACTTCTTCAGTTCTATTCGGGCGGCTGTCCTCGGACGGTTCCTGAACGTCGTTCTCGGGCATATCTGTCTCTACAGCTTCGATCCTATTTTCATCAGATCCATCTTCGCTGCCTTCCCCTGAACCCGCATCGGCCCCGTCAGTTCCTTCTCCGCCTTCAGGCTTACGTCCCCGTCCGCCCCGACGGCGGCCTCGTCCGCCGCGCCGAACGGTCATTTCTGCCTGATCGTTTGATTCTCTTAAGCTTGCTTCGGAATCTTCCAATTGATCGCCCTCAGTTTTAGCTTTGCCGCGCGAACTCTTGCCTTTCGGCGATTTCGCAGCTGCTTTCGCTTTTCCACCGGCCTTCTTTTCTTTTATCGGTGCTTCGGTTTCCTGGGCTTCTGCTGTTTCGGTTACAGCCTGTTTTTTCGGAGAAGGTTTTTTAGCTCCTTTACCGCCGCGTGATTTCGCCGCGCTTTTCCTGCCCTTCGGCTCCGGCTGCGGTTGGTCATCCTCGTCGGCGATACGCTCGAAACCGCTCGATGCGGCAACCGAACCGATCAGCGAACCGACCTCGGCTGCGGCTACGCCTTCCATATCGAATTCGACGGCCCGCACCCTGTCAACGATGGCCTCCTGCATATACGCATCTTTGAACATATCGCCGGTATCACCGTCGTCGACGATCCGTTCGAATCCGAAATCCTCCATGTCAATGACAGGAGCGGCCTGCTCTCGCGGTTCGTCCATCGGCCTCGAATCCCGTCCGCCCCTGCGGCCGCGGCCGCGGTTCCGGCCTTTGCGTTCTCCGTCTGGCTGCTGCTGGATCTCAGTCGGCTGCTCGTCAGCACTACTAGTTTCCTCGCGTCCTTCTTCCAGCGGTTCGGCGATCTCCTGCACCGCTTCCATCTGTTTTTCACGCTCAATGCGTGCTCGGTCTATCTGGTCGTTCGCTTCGCGTTTGGCTTCCTCGGGTGTGATCTTTTTAGATTTTTCCATTACGATACGTTCGATCTCTTCTTCTTCGTCGAAGAAGTCCGAAACGTAAAGGAACGCATCGCGTTCGAGGCCTATCGAAACAAAGGCTGACTGCATTCCGGGCAAAACCCTTTGCACGCGCCCTTTATAGATATTTCCCGCGATACCCGCGTTTTCGTCACCACGTTCAATATAAAATTCGGTGACCCTGCCGTTATCCAAAATTGCGATCTTCTTCTCGCGCCCGTTGACGCTGATGATCAATTCTTTCGACATACTTATATAGTTTTCCTTACAAATGTATTTCTATGTCAGCCTAAAGACCAATTTCCGCTGGTTGAATTTGGATGGATTGTACAGACCTAACAGCCGTCGAAAACGGCGGAGCAGATTTTGCGCGTGCTTTTATTTTTTAATGCTTTGATTTTGGAAGTGGTTCCAAAAACAATGGACTTTGAATGTATTCACGCAGGAATTCTCTAATTCTCAAAAAAGCCCTTTTCTGCTTTTCTAGTTCAGGGAGCACCCATTTCGCGTTACGAAACCGTGCTCGACCCTATAAAATCTGTGTCCCGTTCAAAAAGGACGGTCTTAAATCCTCTATCGTTCGCTCATTTTCACAAGTTCGAAAACATCTTTAGGCAAACTCGGCTAAGTATAAACGAAAGAAAGTGAAAAGGGAATAGTGGAAAATGAAAACTGATAGGTGATAGGTGATAGGTGATAGGTGAATTGTTAGTTGCAGCACGGAAAAGCTACAATCAGTCAGACGCGATTAACTTTTCACTTATAATTTTTTACTTTCGCTTGTTCCTATGGAAGTCTATTTTCAAGTCGTCCGCGACGCCGAAGGATTGCAAAAAGCCGTCAGCGAGCTTTCCCGCGCGGAATTTTTAGGGTTCGACACTGAAACGACCGAGCTTGACCCTTATCGCGGCGACCTGCGCCTTATCCAGCTTAGCGACGGGAAAAACACACAAGTGATCGACCTCAAACCTTTTGCGGAAAGGGGCGATACGCGGACTATGCATGAACTCGCTCCGCTTCGTGATCTTTTATCGAACAGCAGGCAAACAAAGATCGCCCATAACGCAAAGTTCGATTCGAAATGGGTTAGGCATCATCTAGGAGCCGAGCTTAACGGCGTTTTCGATACGTATCTGGCCAGCCAGCTCATTGCAGCAGGCGATCAGGACCGGCGTCATTCGCTCGCCGATGTCGCGCAATTTTTCATTTCCGAAGAACTCGACAAGTCTCAGCAGCTCAGCGATTGGAGTTCAAACGAACTGTCCCAATCGCAGGTTGAATATGCCGCGCGCGATGCAGCCGTGATGGTTCCGCTCCAAGAACAGGTCGCAGCGAGATTGAAAACCGACGATCTCGAACGGGCCGCTAAACTCGAATTCGAATGCATCATGCCTATCGCCGAAATGGAGCTGAACGGCTTTTATCTCAACGAACCCCGCTGGCGCGAGCAGCTTGGACGGGTGAAGATCGCACAGGCAAAAGCCGCCGACGAGCTTCAGGAGATGCTTTCGTCCGGCGTAGCACAGGCGTCACTTTTCGGACGCTCCGAGATAAATCTCGATTCGCAGCAACAGGTGACCGACGCCCTCCTAAACCTAGGCGTACCGGTTCCCAATACGACGCGGGCGTGGCAGCTTCAACCGCTCGCCGCAGATTACCCTGTCGTCGCCAAGCTCCTTGAATATCGCGGTGTCGCAAAATCTCTCACTAGCTTCGGCGAGAACATTCTGGAATTTATCGAACCGAAAACCGGCAGGATCCATGCCGATTTCCGCCAGATAGGAGCCCCGACCGGCAGATTTTCCTGCTCGAATCCTAACCTACAGCAGATACCGCACGACGAACAGTATCGCCGCTGTTTCGTTCCGCCCGTAGGGAGAAAGCTGATCTTCGCCGACTATTCGCAAATTGAACTCAGCATCCTGGCCGATTTTTCC
>JACMMN010000329.1 GCA_014379075.1 Pyrinomonadaceae bacterium
GGGATGCTTCCGGTACTGACATTTTTGTTTGTCATTGCCCGGCCGCTTTTTACGGTCTGGGCCGGCGAAGAATTTGGACGCGAGAGCACGCTGCCGTTCTATATTCTGCTCGGCGGACTGTTCTTTAACATTTTGGCATTCGTTCCGCTCAGCCTGATAATGGCCACGGGGCGAACCGGCATCCTGGCGAAACTGTATTGGCTCGAACTTTTTCCGTACATCGGGCTGATCGCATTGCTGACAACAAAATACGGTGCGGCCGGTGCGGCATTGGCGTGGAGCATTCGTGTGATCGCGGACGCCGTTCTGATCGGCTGGATCTCAAGGAAAACGGCTGCGGTCCCCTTCAATATATTCAGCGGCAAGGCCATAGCCTTTGCCGCCGCAATATTGATCCTCATGCCGCCGGTCTTTGCCGCTGCATGGTTCCGTGAATTGTTCAGTCTCTCGCTGCCTCTGCTCGCGATAAGCCTGGCAATATATGCGCTTCTAGCCTGGAGAAAATTCCTCGCCCCCGACGAAAGACTCTGGCTCGCCGCCAAATTTCAAAAGGTCTTTACGCGATAGCACGTCGAACCACATGATCCAATAAAACTCGCGCGTATCCGCGTTTGACACTCAACACCACAAAAAATAGACTCTAAAGGTGATTCCAGATTCCACTTCCATCCCGCTGTCCAAAAAAAAACCGAGCGGCATTACCGAACCGGATAGTGAAAATAAGCCTAATGGGCAATCCGTGCGCTATGAGCTGCCGGAAACGCCTGTGGTTGTGATAGAGCCGAGCCGGGGCCGCATTCCCGTAAATCTCCGTGAGATCTGGCATTACCGCGATCTGCTGTATATTTTATCCGCCCGCGATATAAAGGTCAGGTATAAACAGACGCTTCTCGGCGCGGCCTGGGCCATCATCCAACCGCTGTTTACGATGCTCATTTTCTCGCTGTTTTTCGGGAAGCTGGCGGGCCTGCCGTCGGATAATGTGCCTTATCCGCTTTTCGCATATGCGGGGTTGCTGCCGTGGACGTTTTTCTCCAATGCGATAACGAACAGCGGCAACAGCCTGGTCGGAAACTCGAATCTCATTACAAAGGTGTATTTCCCGCGAATGATCATACCGATGGCGTCGGTTGCGTCGGGCTTGCTGGATTTTGTGATTGCCTTCGGGCTGCTGGTCGTTTTGATGTTTTATTACGGCGTCGGGCTTTCGGTGAATATTTTGATGCTTCCCGTGCTGGTCGTCTTGACGAGCCTTTTAGCGGTCGGCGTCGGAATGTGGATGTCGGCGCTGAATGTGAAGTACCGTGATATTCGGTATGCCCTGCCGTTCGTGATACAGCTTGGGCTATTTGCAACGCCTATAATCTATCCGTCAAGCATGGTGCCGGAGAAATGGCGCCTTCTGCTTGCGCTCAATCCGATGACCGGTTTGATCGAGGCTTATCGTTCGGCTTTTTTCGGAAAACCTTTCGACTGGATTGCATTAGGCATTTCCGCAGTTCTGACAGTTCTTATTTTGGTTTACGCAGCGTATAGTTTCCGCAAAATGGAAAACACCTTCGCGGATGTGATCTAGCAAAATGAAACCGATCATCAGGGTGGAAAATTTAGGTAAGGAATACCGGATCGGCCTTAAAGCGGAGCCGTATACGACCTTGCGCGAATCGCTGGTCAATGCCGCCCGACGCCCGATCGATGCCCTTAGCGGAAAAGGGAAGAAAAACGGCGACGACCGTTTCTGGGCATTAAAGGATGTCAATTTCGAGGTAATGCCGGGCGAGGTCGTCGGGATCATCGGCCGCAACGGAGCCGGCAAATCAACACTCCTGAAGGTCCTCTCGCGGATCACCGAACCGACCACAGGCCGAATCGAACTTTATGGCCGCATCGGCTCACTTCTCGAAGTCGGCACCGGATTTCACCCCGAATTGACCGGCCGCGAAAACATCTACCTCAACGGTGCGATCCTCGGAATGAAACACGACGAGATCTCACGGAAATTCGATGAAATCGTCGATTTTGCCGAGATCGAAGAATTCCTGGACACTCCGGTAAAGCGCTATTCCAGCGGCATGTATGTGAGACTGGCGTTTGCGGTGGCTGCGAATCTTGAACCCGAAGTATTAATTATCGACGAGGTGCTGGCGGTCGGTGATACCGCTTTTCAGCGTAAATGTATCGGCAAGATGGAAGACGTAAGTAAAAACGAGGGCCGCACCGTAATTTTCGTAAGCCATAATATCGGCGTCGTTAGTTCGCTTTGCACGACGGGGATATTGCTGCATAAAGGCGAGGTCGGAGCCATCGGCCCGATCCGCGAGATCGTCAGCAAATATTTTGAAATAGATAAAAGCGACACGGACGATAAAGTTCGGGTAGATATATTGAACGAAGAGGAATTGTGGACGACCGGCAAAATCCTTCAAATGAGGGTTGCGTGGGATGCCGGCCTTTTCCGTGACGGCTGTGTCTGCGACCTTGCGTTTTACACCGTCGAGGGCACTAAGATCTTCGGACTTGAAAGCCATAAGTTGATGGACAATAGGGTAATACCGGGCGGCAAAACGGAGGCGATTTTCAGTATCGAAAACATCGGCCTCGTTGACCGGGAAGTTCGCGTCGATGTCGGCTTGAAAAGAGACATCGGTTCTAATTACGATGTGCTGGTCGAAAATGCGTGCAGTCTCAGTATTCCGTCGGCGGGCTTATACGACTATAAAGTGGACGATTCGATCATTGTCCCCAAAGCTTCGGTTTCGGTCTAATACTCGCAGCATTCGATTTTATATAAATGAGTTTTTTACAGCGTCAATACAGCAGGATCCAGTTTCGTCTCGAGATGTATAAAACCACGCCGACGGGGATTCGTGAGAGGTGGCGGCTCGGGCTAAAAAGGGCACTGCGGCCGAATATCAATTTTCCCGTATGGGTGACGACTTTGAGCGGAGCGAAAGTTTTTTTGGACGAAGACGTTATTGATGAGAGCATTCTCGACGATATTTCTTCGACGATGATAGACCGGTACTTTCCGGATAGTCTAAAACTTAAGAGCGGCGATGTGGTTTTGGATGTCGGCGGACACCACGGGTTATATGCCGTTGAGCTGCTCGCACGGTTTCCGGGGATCAAGATCCTGTCGATCGAACCCGATCCGGAAGGAATTGATCTGATTACCAGGCACATCGAAAGAAACAACGCAGGTTCGAATATTAAGGTGATCCCCTTTGCGATAGGGACGGAGGAAGGCGAGGGTTTTCTTGCAGACAATCATGACGGATCGTGGGGTAAGACTCTGGAAAACGACCAAAGTGATAGCTCGGTAGCCGTTCGGGTAAAAACACTGGATCAGATATTGGAAAACGGGGACAGGAATGTACGTTTTATAAAAAGCAACTGTGAGGGCGGCGAATTCGATCTTGTTCCGCAGATGATCGGTCTCGGCCTAAAGCCCGACCTGATCATCCTGATGGTTCACCCGCCCAGAGGAAATATGCAGGAGCTGGTCACGATGCTGGAGGATTACGGCTATGAGGGCAGGCTGGCTTGGGACAGCGACGTGAATCCATGCTGGCATTTCGAACTGAAACAAAATGCGCCTTCGCAGGGCGGAGGCGAATTTTCCCGCATTTAATCGGCGGCTCATCAGCTTTTCGATGACATCAATGTATGAGCACTCCTGTCTGCAGCATCATTATTCCAACATACAATCACGCGAAATATATCGAACGAAGCGTGGAATGCGCGCTTCGCCAGACGCTTGAGAATGTGGAGGTCATTGTGGTTGACGACGGTTCGACGGACGAGACGCCGGAAATAGTCACGCAGTTCGCAGATAAAATAATTTATCACCGAAAAGAAAACGGCGGGCTCGGTGCCGCGAGGAATACCGGGATCGGGATCAGCCGCGGAAAGTACATCCAGTTTTTGGATGCGGACGATACTATCGACGACACAAAGCTGGAAAAACAGGTCAGGGTTTTTGAAAAAGATGATAGTGTTTCAGTTGTTTATTCCGACTGCAGCTGTAGCGATGCGGACGGGGCAGACCTCGAAAACGCGTCTTATCCTTTAGGCGACGGCGAAGATCCGATACCTGTGCTTTTGCATCGAACGCTCTCCGGCGTGCACGCCTCGCTGGTGAAGCGGTCGGCCGTCATCGAAGCCGGGATGTTTGACGAAAGCAGGGTTGCACAGGAGGATTGGGATTTGTGGCTGAGAATTGCCTTGAAGGGGCAGAAATATAAATATCTGCCCGGCAACCTTGCCCATTACGACCAGCAAGGGTCGGCAATGGTAACTAACCCGGTCTTGATGTATAGGCGGACGCTCCATTTGCTTTCCCGCTTTTTGGATAATCCGGACTTGCGCGGCCTTGGCCAGAATTCCGTCAACGATTTTATCGCTTATCAGAATTTCGCATTGGCCACCAGATCATATAATAACGGCTGGTGGAGACGCTCGCGGGGCCACTTTTTGAAGGCGTTGAGGGCAAATCCGAAATTGGTCGAACGAGAATATTGGTTGTGCGTTCCCAAGACCATTTTACATCAGATCGCCGATGCCGTTACTGGAAAGCACGCGGTGGAGCCGGATGATTTGGCCGATTAATAAGAGGTGGCCGAGGTCGATAAGTTTCCCTATTCGGGAGGAGATTTCAAGAACAGCATTTAAAGGTTTAGTATAGGAATATTGACCCACACTAGTTTCCTTATGAAAGAATTTATTCGTAAATTTCTACGATGGATGCCGATTTCGAAGAAGGCAATGATCGAGTATTATTTCGACAATTCGCTTGGCAAGGAATTCGGAGGCCCGTTCAACGGCCAAAATGCCCGGCAGCAAATTTTCAAAGATCTTTCGTCCGAACTGGCCTTTGCGGCAATAATCGAGACAGGAACGTTTCGCGGGGTGACGACGGCATTTATGTCCGAGCATACGAGCAAGCCCGTATTCACTGTAGAAGCCGAACCCCGATTCTTTTATTACGCGACTCACGCTCTTCGACGGTTTCCAAAGACAAAAGTTAAGATGGGAGATTCGAGGAATTTTATTACCGAACTGATATCTGATGAGCACGTGCCGAAAAAAAATGTTTTCTTTTACCTTGATGCTCATTGGAACGCTGATCTGCCGCTTAGCGAGGAAGTCCACCTAATAGAACAGCACTGGACGGACGCCGTTATCATGATCGACGATTTTGAGGTGCCGGGCGACGACGGTTACAAGTTCGATGACTATGGCGAGGGGAAGAAACTTTGTTTGGATTATCTCGGAGATACCGCTTCTAACTGGTCTGCTTTTTTCCCCTCGGCCACCTCGGACGAGGAGACCGGATTTAAGCGCGGATGCGTTATTTTGGCAAGTAAAAGTTTGAAAGAAAAGCTAAAAACTTGCACTTCACTGCGCCTTTTCGAAGCCGCAAGCTCTGCATAGGTCGAACTTCGACGAAGAATGAGAATTGCTTTCGCGGACACAACTTTGGACGGATCGATAATTGGAGGAGCGCATACTTTTTTGGTTCAGATAATGCGGGGCCTTAGCAGAAAAGGGCATGAAATTCATCTGATATCTAAGGGCGATCCGTTAGCGAAAAGTGCCGCAAATATTGCGGATTCTGGGGCCCGGATTCACCCGAATCTTTGGCGTCACGATGCGCTTGTGAACGACTCTACGCCGATCTTGGCTCGGTGGCTAAATGATTTGCGGCCCGATGTTTACGTGGTTTCAGTTTCGCCGGATCTGGGCTGGACGGTGTTACCATTTCTGGATTCGAAGATTGCAACGTTTACTATCGGGCACAACGACGAGCATTCCTTTTACGATCCGGTAAAACATTACGCGAGTTTTCTTACTCGTGCCATTGGTGTGAGCGATGAGATTTGCCGAAGGTATGTGGATGAATGCGGCATGGAAAAAGCCAGGGTGGAGTGGATCCCGTACGGCGTTGAGATCAGCGGCAGCGAACCGGTGGGAAGTGGTGACGCGGCTTTGCAGCTTTTATATGTCGGCAGGGTCGAGGAAGAACAGAAGAGGATATCCGATCTGATAAAGATCGTAAAAATGCTGGATCAAAAGGGCGTGGATCTCAGGCTTTCGATCGTCGGCGACGGGGTCGAGATGCCGAAATTGAAAGATGCTCTAAGTTCGGAGATCGAAGATGGGACGGTAGAACTACACGGGTGGGTGGATAGTGATAAGGTTATTGAGACGATGCGGAGGTCGGAGGTTTTCGTTTTGACTTCGGCGTACGAAGGGTTTTGCATCTCGCTGGTCGAGGCGATGGCCAACGGCTGCTGCCCGGTGGTTACGGATATCAAAAGCGGCAATAAGCAATTGATAACGGACGGGGAAAATGGGTTCATCTCGCCGGTCGGCGATGTCGAAAGTATGGCGGAGCGGATCGCGGATCTGGCCGCCGACCCCGAACGCCGGTTGATTATGCGCAAGCGGGCGTGGGAAACTGGAAAGGCTTACAGTGTGGAAAGAATGATCGAGGCGTATGAAAACTGCTTCGAGCGGGCGATCGGCGAAGCGAGGGATAATCCACGGCAGCCTGATCCTTCGTTTCCGTTAATGGAAAGCTGCAGGTCAAAATACCCTTTGTGGTTAAGACGTATAAAGGCGAAGACAAAGAGTTTGGTAGGGACAGGATAATAACTGGATTATGAAGATATTGGTTACGGGTTCAAGCGGGTTGATCGGGTCGGAAGCGGTTATGTTTTTCGATGCTCAGGGGCACGAGGTGGTCGGCGCGGACAATAATATGCGTGCGGTTTTTTTCGGTGAGCAGGGAGATACGACCTGGAACCGCGACCGCCTTTTGCAAAACACCCGGAATTTTAGACACACCGATCTGGATATTAGGAACCGCGAGGATGTGTTTAACTTTTTCAAAGAGAATAAATTCGAGGCGATCATACACTGCGCGGCACAGCCTTCGCATGACAAGGCGGCGGACATCGCGCTCATGGATTTTGACGTGAACGCCGTCGGGACGGTGAATCTGCTCGAAGCGACGCGGCAGAACTTTCCGGAATCGCCGTTCATACAGGTCAGCACCAACAAGGTTTACGGCGACAGCCCGAACGAGCTGCCGATGAAGGAGCTCGAAACGCGATGGGAATACGCGGACGAAAAAGACTACAACGGCATCACAGAAGAATGCCGGATAGACCGGACTCTGCATTCGCTGTTCGGGGCTTCGAAAACGGCGGGCGATGTCATGGCGCAGGAATACGGTAAGTATTTCGGGATGCCGGTCGGGATCTTTCGCGGCGGATGCCTGACCGGGCCTTCGCATTCGGGCGTCGAACTGCACGGGTTTCTGTCGTATCTGGTAAAGCAGATCGTCTCGGGCGGGCATTACACGATCTTCGGCTACAAGGGCAAGCAGGTCCGCGATCAAATTCACAGCTATGACGTGATCCGCGCGTTCGAGGAGTTCATCAAGAGCCCGAGGCCGGGCGAGGTTTACAACCTCGGCGGCGGCCGTAACAACAGCGCTTCGATGATGGAGTGCATCACGATGGTCGAGGAAATGACCGGCAAGAAGCTGAACTCCACCTATTCCGATCAAAACCGCATCGGCGACCACATTTGCTATATCAGCGACCTGACGAAATTAAAAAGCCATTACCCGAATTGGGACATAACCAAAAGCCTGCCGCAGATTTGCGAGGAGATCGTCGCCGCGCAAAGCGGGAAGGCCGCGGCCGTTTAGTTTATGAGCAAGCAGAGAGACGAAAATTTGCCGTTCGTAACGGTCGTCACGCCGGCGTATAACCAGGCGGATTTCCTGCGCGATACGATCGAGAGCGTGCTTTCGCAGGATTATCCGAATATCGAATACGTAGTGCTCGACGACGGCAGCACGGACGACACGCCGAAGATCCTTGCGGAGTACGGCGACAAGTTTGTTTGGGAATCGCAAAAGAACATGGGCCAGACGCCGACGATAAACAAAGGCTGGGCGATGACCAAGGGCGAGATCGTGACGTGGCTGAATTCCGACGATACGTTTTACGATTCGGGGTCGGTTCGTGAAGCTGTCGAGTATCTAATGGAGAATCCGGATGTCGGGATCGTATTCGGCGATTCGATGTTTACCGAGGCCGACGGCACCGAGATCGAGCCTACGCGGCCGGTAGTCGATTTTACTTTCGAGAAGATGGTGCGTAAATGCGAAAACTCTATCTCGCAGCCATCGGCTTTCATTCGCCGCGACGTGGTGCGAAAGGCCGGCGAACTGGACCCTAAGTTTTACTATTTTATGGACTGGGATTTCTGGATGCGGGCCGGGATCTATTTCAAGATCGAGCACGTGGACGCTATATGGTCAACCTACCGGCTCCATGCCGATTCCAAAACGGTCGCGCAGGCGAAACGGGCCGCGCCGGAGCTGGACTATTTATACAAAAAATTCTTTTCGAGAGACGACATACCGGCGGAACTGCGGGCGATCGAGTCCGAGGCAATGATGAACATGTGTTTTACCAGCGGCGGGTATTATTTGCAGGGCGGCGACTATAAAAGCGCGTCGGAAATGGCTTCGAAGGCCTTTGAATATTATCCAAAAGGCAAATATCAATTGGCCAATCTGCATAAGTTTATTTATTGCAAATTCGGAAATACGCCGATCTACCGTAAAAGCCGTCAAGTTCTCCGAAGGTCAATTGCCTAATTGTTAACTGGACAAGTAATTATGAACAAATCGAATTTGCGATTATTCAATCGTTCCGTTCGCAAAATAAAGAATATTCTCAATCCTGTAATCGACATTTCAGATGAATACACGAGCCTTTTGTGTGGAATAAATGCGGGATGGTTGGAGAGGGGTAACCTTTATTCGTTAAATTATGCGATAGAACACCTGCCAAGTGGTTCTCCAATAATCGAAATCGGTTCTTTTTGCGGACTGTCAACGAATCTCATTGGGTACTATAAAGAGAAACATGGAGTAACGAATAAGCTAATAAATTGTGATAAATGGGAATGGAACAATAGCGGCCCCATGGGAAACTCACGCATTTCCATTGCCGATTATTTGATTTATGCTCAAAACACATATATGGGCAATGTTCAGACGTTTAGCGGGAACGATCTGCCACATACGATCAAAGAATTTTCGGATGATTTTTTCAGAATGTGGCGCGCCGGAGAAGAGGTCGAGGACATTTTCGGGCGGAAAACAAAATTGGGCGGACCAATTAGTTTTGCCTTCGTAGATGGAAATCACGAGTACGAATTTGCCAAGAATGATTTTTTACACACGGACGAATTTTTGGAGTCGGGCGGTTTCCTGTTATTCGATGATTCGGCAGATGGGACAGAATGGGAAGTGTCTCGCGTTCGGGACGAAGTCATTGCCACGAAGCGCTACGAAATCATTATTAAGAACCCCAATTATCTTTTTCGGAAGCATTAAACTTTCTCCCTAGTACCAGATTAAAAAAGTGTCGGTCTTGTTCAGAGAAAATAGTTTTTCTGATGCGGGCAAATGAAGGTCCTTGTGTCACAAATTTCCTTGGTAATTCCAATTCGAAACGAGGCAAATTCAATCAATGAATTGTTGACGTCGATTGAAAGACAGTCACTTCAGCCGGATGAAATTGTGCTGGTTGATGGAGGTTCGACGGATGGGACGGTGGGAATTGTCGAAAGGCTTGCTGCGGGAAATACAACGATCAAATTAATAAAAACCGACGGGGCGACGCCGGGGAAGGGACGAAATATCGGTATCGAAAATGCCCGGAATGAATGGATAGCGTTGACGGATGCGGGTATTAGGCTTGAGGCAAATTGGCTGGAAGAGCTTGATAAGGAAGCTTCATCATGCGGTCCGCTAGATACGACCACCGCTCCTTTGCAAGAAGGGAAGTATAAACTTGATATCGTTTACGGAAATTATTCGCCCGTGATCTGCAATCTCTTTGAAAAATGCGCCGCGATTTCATATGTTCCGTCACAAAAGGCGGTTGGAATTCGTGGAAA
>JACMMN010000330.1 GCA_014379075.1 Pyrinomonadaceae bacterium
CCGATGAACGCTTGTTTATACTCCGGCTTATTCTTGACTAAGATCCATTCTTCCCAGGTTGGACAGTGTTTCACCATCTGGTAAACATTCATTTTGCCCCATTGAGCTGAATTGGTTATTTCAAGCGCTTCGATCCTATCGATCAATTCTGATCTGGTTGTTTGGTCGAAAATTGTTTTCATGACTTCTCCTTTTTAATCGAAGAACGGATCCCGCGGCCAGGTAAAATAACCCCGACCAGGAGACGAAGATCAACGCGATCCGCACGCTCGACGCAGCTGAGACCGAAAGGCCGATGCCGGAAACCATGGCCACGTAGGCGACGATGCAGAGCGGGCATTTCGGTATCAGCACCAGCAGAGCGCCGGGAACAAACCACTTCGCGGCGAGGCGAATCCGGCGCCCGAGATTTTTCGGCCCGGCCGCGCAGCATTCATGCCTTTCGGTCGATGACGGCATTATCTGGTACAAGTTCATTCCTTCCCGCCTTCGCCTTCGTTGCGGAAGGCCGCTTCTCCGGCAGTCGATATCTGCACCCACTTCGGGTCGGGCGAGATTTCGGCTGCGTAGTTGTCGTGCCAGTTCCACCAGGTGTATGGAGCGCTTTGGGGATATCCATCCGGCGAATCTTCCCATTCTTCCTGGCGTCCGAGCGGGGTGATGTCGAGATAATTCCAGGTGTTTCCCATCTGCTCATCGCCGCGATTGTTGATGAAATATGTGCGGAATACCCGGTCACCGTCGCGAATGAATACGTTTGTGCCGTGCCACTCATTCACGCCGAAATCTGTGTCGAAGTCGTCGGTTATCGTGTGCCATGGCATCTTCCAGTCCATCCGCGACTTCACCCGCTCGATGTCAGACTGCGGAGCCCGCGAGACGAATGCGAGTGTGGTATCCCGGGCATTCAGTTGAGCGAGTGCGCCACCTGATCCGCCACAAACGAGCAGCCTCGGCAGGCATGCTCCGGCCAGCCGAACACGCCGGGTTCGAAGAAGGCACGGTAGACGATCAACTGACGGCGGCCTTCGAAAAGTTCGAGCAGGCTCGCCTTACCGTTTGGCCCATCAAACGCGTACTCCTTCTCAACGGCCAGCCACGGCATCCGTCTACGCTCGGCAGCCAGAGCGTCCCGTGCGCGGGTCAACTCCTTCTCTTTTACAAGCAATTGCTGGTGTGCAGCTTCCCATTCCTGAACTGACACGATCGGGGGTGTCTTCATTTTCAATTTTTCCGTTTCTGTCTGATGATTTGTTTCTATTGTTTGATCAGTCATCATTGCCTCCATTTCGTTTTCACTTTCCACTTTTCACTTTTCTGCGTTACCCGAACGGAATTGTGTCCGCACTCGGCCCGTAGATCGAGGGCAGCGGAATGTCCAGCTGGCGCAGATAGGTGGATAATTGTCCGCGGTGGTGATAATTGTGATTGAGCATCGAGCGCCAGAATGCCGCTCGGGGCATGGATAGAACAACCTTGTCACCGTCCATCAGCTTCCATTCGGAAAGCGCGCGTTCGTCGCTGGTCGAAGACAGGAACTCTTTTGTTTTTCGCAGGCTTTCGGCGAGGGCTTCCAGGATCTCCGCACGGCTGGCCGCCGCCGCCTGGACAAAGTCGGGAATTTGCGCCGAATCGGCATCCGTAAATTCCGCGACGGCTCCCGGGTTCTGCGCAATGTGTAAAGCAAGTTGGCCAAGCGACATCGCTTTTGGATGAGGACGCCAACTGAGTTTGTCTTCAGGAACGATACCGAAAAGGCGTTTTGTGGTTTCTGCTTCCTGTTCGATCTCCGCAAGGATCGGATCGACCAATCTGACTTCTTTTTTCTGCGACTGCATAATTAATTACTCCTTTATTTTTAGGCCGTGTCCCGGCGACTAATTTTTTTCCACGTCATCCTTAATGCGAAGCAGCGTACTCGACCAAAGTTCGGCGAACGGGCCCATCCAGCGTTCGTATATTTGGCGGATCGGGGCAGCGTTTATCGAGTTTATACGCCGCCGCCCTTCTTCGCGGGTGTTAATCAAGCCGGCTTCGCGAAGCACGTCTATGTGCTTCATCACGGCGTGCCGCGTCATGTCAGGGAAAACTTTTACGATCTCGGTCGTCGTTTTCGGCCCGCCTCGTAAAGCGTCCAGAATAGAACGCCGCGTCGGATCGGAAAAAGCCTTCCAAACGTGATCAAGATCTTCGACCATAATTTATGAGCTACCTTTTGCGGTGCCTGGGAAATCGTTTTTTATCGATTCAAGCATATGGCTCCATCCTGTCCCGACACCTGCCCGATGTTCCGGATCGATCATGCCGATCGCCCGATGGCGAAAGTTGAGTTTCGTGCCGCCCGCGATCTGTTCCAATTTTATCTCTATATGATTGATCGCCGGATACGACATAAACATCGGGCCGCTTAGTTCGATCAGCACCGGCGGCTTTATCACCTGAACGTGCCCCCAAAGGTGCTGAATGCCTTCGCCGCGGTCGCGAAACCAACGGCCGCCGGCCCATTCCTCGAGGATCATGTTCAGAGACGTTCCCTCCGGAGTCTCGTTTCCGTGGCCGAGCCGAAATAGCGTTCGCTTAAAAACGTCTCCAATGTCCGCCTTCATTTCCACACTTTGTTCGACGTCTAACGTCAGGTCATTCAAATTCATTTTTTTGTCTCCATTACGAAAGAAATAATAACGTAATGGAATAGTAACGTAACCAAAAGGTTACGTCAATCGGATTTTTAGATTTTCAGTGAAGTGTTTGCTATTATTCTATTTGAATAATTTCTTTTGCGGTTTTCCTGGTTAAAATCAGATACCTGAAACAATATGATCGAACGCGAACAAATCGAGATGGATGTGATCTTTGTCGGGGCGGGTCCGGCGAATCTTGCGGCGGCGTTGCATTTGAAGAACAGCATTGCCGAGCATGACGAGAAGATCGATAAAGGTTACCTGCATGGCAATAAAGTGGGCGAGATCGAGATCGGCATTGTCGAAAAAGGTTCGTACGTCGGGGCTCATATTCTATCCGGTGCTGTTATGGACCCGATCGCGATCCGCGAACTGATGCCCGATTTTCTCGAACAGGGCTGCCCGGTTGATACGGTCGTGACGGAAGACGCCGCGTGGTATCTCACAAAAAACCGTTCGATCACCGCTCCGATCACGCCGCCGCCGCTCAAAAATAAGGGCAAATATATTTTAAGCCTCAGCAAAATGTGTGAGTGGCTAGGCGAAAAATGCGAGGAAGCGGGTATAAATATCTTTCCCGAATTCCCGGCGTCGGAAGTTTTATATGATGAGAATGATCGGGTTATAGGCGTTCGGACGGGCGATAAGGGAATCGACAAGGAAGGAAAGCCAAAGGGAAATTTCGAATCCGGCGTTGATATTCTGGCCAAGATCACCGTCCTCGGCGAAGGCTCACGCGGTTCGCTGGCAAAGCAGTTGACTACTCGGCTCGGATTGAACCACGGCAAGGAAGCTCAGGTATTTTCGCTTGGCGTAAAAGAGCTTTGGGAAGTCCCCGAAGGCAATTTTCCCGAGGGTAAAGTCGTCCATACGCTCGGTTTCCCGTCGGATACGCAGACCTACGGAGGCGGCTGGATATACGGTCTTAAGAATAATGTGGTCAGTATTGGTTATGTTACCGGACTTGATTATAAAGACCCGAATATAGATCCGCACCGCGAATTTCAAAAGTTCAAGACGCATCCCAATATCGCCGAGATCCTCAAGGGCGGAAAGATGCTCAAATACGGAGCAAAAACGATCAATGCCGGCGGTTATTACACAATGCCAAGGCTCTATGCGGACGGCGTGCTCCTCGTCGGCGATTGCGCATCTTTTCTGAACGGCCAGCGGATAAAGGGCATCCACACCGCCATGAAGAGCGGTATGCTCGCCGCCGAAACCATAATCCTGGCGTTCCAGCATGACGATTTCACGACGGAAACCCTGAGACATTTTGAGGAAAAGGTAAATCTGAGCTGGATCTATGATGAACTGCACCCGGTGCGCAATTTCCACGGAGCGTTTCAAAAAGGACGATGGTCTGGCCTGATCAACAGCGGGCTGCAATTTCTTACAAAGGGAATGGCGTGGGGCTTTATGCCGAAGGAACATCACGTTGCCGGACATGAACGGATGCAGAAATTATCGGAGCTGAACGGCCAAAACGCCGACCGCTATGAGAATGTAAAATTCGATAAGGAAATGATCTTCGATAAGGTGACCGACGTTTTCCATGCCGGCGTGGCGCATAACGAAGATCAGCCGTCGCACCTGCATATTCTCGATCCGGAGATCTGTGCGACGACCTGCGCCGAGGAATACGGCAATCCCTGCCAGCGGTTTTGCCCGGCCGCGGTTTATGAAATGGAGTTCGATGCAAGATCGAAGCGTCAGGAACTAAAGGTAAATTTCTCGAACTGCGTTCATTGCAAGACGTGCGACGTGTCCGATCCTTATCAGATAATTAACTGGGTGACGCCCGAAGGCGGTGGCGGGCCGGACTACAAAGGTATGTAAATTGCATTACTCCTCTTTCGTTGAGGGATCGTTTTGAAACGGTACACAAAAATTAACGAAAAAGGGGAAAACAATGTCGATATTTAATAAAGACGAAGTTAAAGGCAAATACGAACAGGCAAAAGGAACCGTAAAAGACAAAGTTGGCGAAATAACCGGCAACGAGCGACTCGAAGCCGAAGGCGAGGCCGAGCATGCCGGCGGCGAAGCACAGGAAACCTGGGGGAAATTTAAACGAGGTGTATCAGATGCGGTCGATTCGGTCGGAGAAGCGGTCAGCAATACAGGGAAGAAGATAAATGATTGAGACTATTAAGCCGATCGAGAATCGGCCTTTTTAAATGAAAAAAAGCCGTCCTGAGGGACGGCAAAAGTTCGGCGAACAATAGGACTAAAAAAATTAAGTTTGTTCGAGGATTTCGAAATTCACTCGCTTTTCCTTAAGTTCCTTTAATGCAACGCGCGTCGGCTTGCTTTTACGAATGTCGATATCGGTACGTGAAACCGCACCGCGTTGAAGCTGTTTGCTGCGCTGGGCGGCGAGAATGATCATTCGATATTTTGAATCGATCTCCGGCGGATCGATCAACTCTTGTATTTCTTCGATCTCTTCGACCATCTCTTCGTTCTTATTAGCCATATTTCAGTTATCTTCTCCGCTCGCTTGATGTTTTGTCACATCGAAACTACTTAGAATACCCTGAATTACTTCAGTTTGTCTAACTCGCTTTTGCCTTTCTCCCAAAATTATCGATTCCAGTCGCTGCGAAGCCGCTGTAACCTCGTCGTTTATAACGACGTATTCGAATTCGGTATATTGCATAACTTCGCCAAACGAATTTCTCAGCCGGAGCGACAATTGTTCCGGTGTTTCCGTCGCACGGGCCGTTAACCGGTGAGTCAGGGCCTCGAATGAGGGCGGCAAAATAAAAATGCTCACGGCTTCGGGCTGTCGTTTGAGAACCCACTGCGCACCCTGTACGTCGATCTCGAGGATCACATCCTTACCGTCCGAAGTCATTTTCTCGGTTTGCGATCGCGACGTGCCGTAAAAATTTCCATGCACCTCCGCATATTCAAGAAAACCGCCGTCAACCCTGAACGTTTCGAATTCGTCCCTCGACACGAAGTGATAATCGCGCCCGTCGATCTCGCCGGTACGCTGTGGACGCGTAGTTAGCGAGACGGAATAGCCGATATCCGGAACCGACGCTAAGATCTCCTTGATGAGCGTCCCTTTACCGCCGCCTGACGGCGAACTTATGATTATGAGGTTTCCGGTCATAAAATTGACGGCAAAATTGGAAAATGAAAGAAAAAAGCATGGAATTGACGCAGACAGTCCATTAATGTCCATTCTACGTATTCCATTTATTCCACATTTTGCACTTGTTCACGGATTTTCTCAATTTCGCCCTTGATCTCGAGGGCATTTTCCTTGACGGTCATATTGTTGGTTTTTGATGTGATCGTGTTGGCTTCGCGGTTCAGTTCCTGGGTAAGAAAATCGAGCCGTTTTCCGACTTCCTTGTCCTCATTCATAATGGTTCGGAAGTGTTCGAGGTGGGATTGGAGCCGGGCGATCTCTTCCGAAATATCCGCCCGGTCGGCGATGTAGGCGATCTCCTGTGCGAGCCGAGACTGGTCGATCTCGATCTGTGAATCGGTTTTCGCAAGCATCTCTCCGATCCGTTTGACCAATCGCTGGCAATGTTCTTCGCCAACGGTCGCAGATTCCTTAATTATCACGGGCAGACGTTTTTCGATCTCGTTGAGGCGCATTTCAAGTTCATTCTTGAGCATGCGGCCTTCGTTTTCCCGCATTTTTTCGAGATCTTCGAGCGCCGCTGTAAGAGCTTTTTCCACACCCGCGACAAAATCGTCGTCGAGGTCCTCCTTTTTCGGCAGCAGGACATTGGGCAAACGGGCGATAACATTGAGGTCGGGTTCGCCGGACAGCGCAAATTCATCCTGCATATTCCGTATCGCCGCCAAATAGCCCGCGATAAGAGGCCGGTTCAGTTCATAGTTGATCTCGGTCGTCCGATCGTATTGCAAGCTAACGTCGACACGGCCGCGAGACAACCGGCCGCCGATCAGTTTTTTGATGACCGGTTCGAGCGGCTGAAGCTCGTTCGAGAGCTTTAGAGCGAGATCGAGAAAGCGGTTGTTTACTGTTTTTAAGTCAACGCTTACCGCGAATGTTTCTTCGGTGACCGCTCCGCGGCCGAATCCTGTCATTGATTTCATATTATTTCATTAGGCCGAAGCCGGACCGTTAGGAAGGGCTTTCTTAAAGCTTGAGCTAAAGCCCTCCTGACGGTCTGGCGTCTGCATTTTGTTCTTCCTCAGCAAACTGCAATTCGTACAAACGCTTGTATTTGCCGCCTTTTTCGAGCAATTCCGCGTGCGTTCCGGTTTGAATGATCTTTCCTTTCTCCATGACGACGATCAGATCAGCTTTACGAACCGTCGAAAGACGGTGGGCAATGACGATCGACGTCTTGTTTTGCATCAGGTTCGCCAACGCTTTCTGCACCAGCCGTTCCGATTCGGCGTCGAGAGCGGATGTCGCCTCGTCCAAAATTAGAACCGGGGCATTTATCAGGACAGCACGTGCGATAGCGATTCGCTGGCGCTGGCCGCCCGAAAGCATCGTGCCGCGTTCTCCGACGAGCGTATTGTATTTATTCGGCAACTCATCAATAAAATCGTCAGCAAAAGCGATGCGGGCCGCTTCGGCAATTTCAGCTTCACTGGCATCAGGTTTTCCGTACGAGATATTGTAGCGAATGGATTCATTAAACAGAACCGTCTCTTGAGTTACGAGCGCAATTTGCTTTTTAAGACTCAGCGTCTTTGCATCACGAAGATCGATGCCGTCCCAAAAAATGGCACCGGCGGATGGATCGTAAAGACGTTGAATAAGCTTGATCAAGCTCGATTTACCGCCGCCGCTTTCGCCGACGAGTGCGACCATCGAGCCTTTCGAAACCACGAGCGAAATGTCTTTGAGAACAGCCTTCGTATCGTTTTGGTAGTTGAAGGAAACGTCTTTCAGCTCGATCTTTTCGCTCAGCGGCCCGAGCATGGCGGCGTCAGTTTTTTCGGGCAGTGCCTCATTTTCGTCGAGCACGTCCCACACGTCTTTCGCAGCCGCGAATGCCTTGGTGATCTCGTTATGCTGCCGCGATATCTTACGCATTGGGTCATAGCTGCGAAAAAGGAAGAACAGGAATGTAAAGAATTGGGGTGCGTCCATCTGCCCCGCGTTTATTTCCCTCAGGCCGAAATACAAAAGGATCAGTATACCAACGGTCCCTATCATCTCGATCGTCGGAGGCGAAGTCGCGGCAAGCCGGGCCGCACGGCGGTTCGCCTTCGCAATGATGTTCGCCACCCTTCCGAATCGCGTCTTTTCGCGTTCCTCCGCCGTATAGGCTTTTACGATCGTATGGTTGGCGAGAGTTTCCTGGGCGGTATCGGACAGGAGCTTGTTCCCTTCGAACGATTCCTGGGCCAGACGCCGCAGGCCCTTGCTATACTTGCTGGTCAGGATGCCTATTATCGGCCCGATGATCAAGGCCCCAAGCATGAGACGCCAGTTGAGATAGAACGCGGCCCCGAGAAAGAAAACCAGCATGAAACTTTCGCGAAGAACATCGCGTAGATTAGACGACACGGCAAGCTCGATAGCTGAGGCGCTTACGACCAGGCGAGAAACCAGAAAATTGGTCCGGTGTTTCTCAAAGAAGGATGCGGGTTGGTTCAAAAGGTGATCGTAAAGCTGTTTTCGAAGATCCAGAACGGCCGCCTGGCCGATCTTCGCCATCAAATAAGAGGAAAAAAATTCGGCGATGCCTTTCAGGATCGTAAAGCTGAGAAGCATAACCGATATCGTGATCCAGGCTTGATACCAATCGTCCTTCGGAATAAGATCCTGCAGGTAGAAAAGCGTCTGAGACTGTTTACCTGGGATAGGCGAAAACTGGTCGAAGATCGGCACTATCAAAGCACCGATCGCAGTTTCGAAAACAGCCACGAACACCATTGAAACCAACGCTATGACAAAGGTCGGCCAGTATGGGCGAACATAATTTAGAAGCCGTTTGAAATCGTTCATCGAAGTATAAAGGTTTGAATATACTTAGTTAGCGAGTCAATGTCCAAAACCGCTTCGTTTGCAACGCACAAATAAAATATGGCATCTTTTTTACAACGCCTCTGTGTCGGAGAAACAAATATGAACAATTCGAGAGCAAGAAATATTGTAGTGAGCCTTCTTTTCGTATTCACCTTAGCCGGTTTTAGTTTTGCTCAAGTGGATGTGCCCCGCCGTACAACGGCGATCACGTATCCGCTCGACGATGTAGTTTTCGTCCAGTTTCGCGGCACCACGCGTTTTCCGCGTATGAAGGGCGAGGGCAAGATGAAAAGGACCAGCCGGAACGGCACTGAAATAGAGCTGTCCGTCTCGAAAATGCCGCGCCCGTTCGAACTCGGCGCCGGTTTCGCGACATATGTTTTATGGGCGATCTCTCCCGATGGCCAGATAGATAATTTGGGCGAGATAAAGCGGCGCGGATTTTTCGAGTTCGATTCGAAGATCAGCGTTACGACGCCGCTGCAAACCTTTGCTCTGATAATTACGGCAGAACCGCATTTTCTCGTACGGCAGCCGAGCCAGGAAATAATGTTGGAGAATCTTAACCCATATACACAAACCGGTAAGAGGATCACTACGACTCCTGCGATACAGTATTTTGGGAACTCAAGCGACTATTTCCGCGATTCGAGGACGCCCGAGATCGCGGAGTTGGACTATTCCAAAACGCCGTCGACAATTCTCCAGGCAAAACAAGCGGTCGCACTTGCCAAATTCGCGGGCGGCGAACGCGACGCGGCGGAAGAGATGGCCGAGGCTGTGACGCTTCTTCTAAATGCCGAGACCGCATGGAAGGCCGGCCGTCCGGAGGAAATAGTCGATATTGCCGCCCGACAGGCGATCAGCATCGCGGTCAAAGCGGAATCGACTGCGTTCGCAAGAAAGGACGCCCGCGAAAAGCGTAATGAGAAAACACGTTTGGATGCCGAATCGCGTCAGGCCGAAAACAGATATCAGGATGCTCAAACGGTCATCACGGAACTTCGCGCCCAACTTGCGGATGAGACTCGAAATAAGGAACTTTCGGAGCGTGAGGTATCGACCTATGCGGCACAGATCAGGGAACTGCGTGCGGAGAACGGAACGCTTCGCGAAGATCTCGGCCGCGTCCGGTTGGAGGCCGATAACGCAAAACAGAGACTGGCGGCGATCGACAACGAAAAACAGGCGTCGGACGAACAGCGTTCGCGGGATGAGAAGATGAATAGCCTGCAGGCGGGCCAGCCGGTGTTAATTCAATCTCTAAGACGTTTTGGAACGGTTGCGAAAAGCGAACGCGGAATCGTTTTGACGGTTCCCGAAAATTTCTGGTCGGCAATACGTTCGAGTGATTTCGCTCCGAATGCAGACGCAAAGCTCAGTTCACTAGGTGAACTCTTGGCCAATAATCCGGATTATAAACTTCTCATCGAAGCGCACACGGACAACCGGGGAACTCCCGAAGAACTGGATGGCCTGACACAGCAGCGTTCGCGTGCAGTCGCCGAAAGGCTCAGCGGTTTTGGTGTGGCCGAGAATCGTATCGAGGCGAAGGGAATGGGTGCGGCGCTGCCGATTGCACCGAACACGACGAACGCCAGCCGCGCAAAGAATCGCCGGGTGCAGTTGATTCTCGTGCCTAATATTTAAGCTATTTGTTCTGGGTTCGCGCTGATTCGCGAACTCAGAACATCAGCTTTTCAAAACCTGGATCCAATTCGGCGGCAGCCCCAGCATGCATTCGTCGCCGATGTTCAGTCCAACCAGCCTTAAAACCAGAGCGTGCAGAACTAAACCGTTCGCATTTAATTCAACCAACGTCGTCGAACCCATCAATTGCACGCCGGTAATAACGGCCATTAGCAGGTTGTCTTCGGGAAACGAGGCTCCGAAGGCGATCGAAATATGCTCCGGGCGGATGCAGAGCCAGACGTTTTGGTTTATCGATCCGAGTGCGTTTCGCTCGATCTTTTCCACTACCAGCCGGTGTTCGCCGGTGAGAGTCTGAAACTGAGGATGTTCCGCCTTGCTCGAGGTCAAACGGCGGGCCTCGAAAAGATTGTTCCTTCCGGTGATCCTTGCAACCGCATACGATCGCGGTTCCGAATAGACATCCTGCGGAGTTCCGGTTTGTATGATCTCACCGCCGCCGCCGAGGACCGCAACGGAATCGCAAAGCGCGAAAACATCGTCGTAATTACTTGTCGCAAAAACGACGGCCAAGTTTTTCTCATTGACCGATTTGCGCAGCTTTTCGAAATACTTATGCTTCGTGAAACTATCCATTGAACAGAACGGATCGTCCAAAAGAAGCACTTCAGCGTCCGACGCAAGAGCGTTCTCGACATTCGCGGCCGCTCTTTCGCCACCGGACAATTGGGCCGATCCATCCGATTTTAACAGGGAACTGAGGAACGACGACGCCGGCACTGAAAAATAGAAATTTCGGGCTTCGCGTGATAGGCCGGATGCGTTTTTCGAATCAAAAGTGACCGTGCCGCCATTCGTTTTTTCAATTCCAGCGATGGTCTTCAGAACTGTGGTTTTGCCCGATCCAGACACCCCGAAGAGTCCCGTGATCTTGCCTCGTTCGGCTTCGAATGAAACATCCCGGAGTATCCATATGTCTGCGTATCGTTTAGAAAGCGTAATGACCTGGAGCGACATATCGAGCGAAAAAGCGGAACTTTGGCTTGATTTTTACGTGCAAATAAAAAGTATGCTGTTGTCATCACAATAAAGCAAGTATAATGAGAGGAAGAGAGATGGCACAGGAAAAACGCAGCTTGACACGTAAATTAGCCCACGCCGGCGGTTGGCAGGTAGCCAAACGGGCGGCAAAAATGCTCCCGTTCGGAGGAACCTTCGTCGTGCTTGCGCTTGTTGGGCACGACATAAAGAAAAAAGGTTTGATGAAAGGTGTGATCAATTCCGGGATCGACGCTATCCCCTTTGTCGGGCTGGCGAAAAACGGGATCGAGCTTTTTACCGGAGATTTTCTGCCGGACAAGCCACAGAATGGAAAAGGTAAATAGGCCTATGAATTTCACGATTTTCGGACGCCAAAAATTGATCGCGGCCGCTTTTGGGCTGATGGTAATGTGCATCTCGGTTTCCGACATCGACGCGCAGACGAAACGTAAGAAAAAGCCGACAAAGCGTCCGGTCCCCGTTTCGACGGTGGTACAGCCGCAAACCGAACCTTTGATAATCAGCCGGGCCGAAGATTTTCCGGATACGGGCTCGACAATAGTTCAGCCGATGGCGATCGAACGCCTCGCGGAACCGGCCGGCACCGCCGACACTTCGGCGCAGTCATACGAAGATCTCCTGAACCGCATAAAGAGCCTCGAAGCTCTGAAGAAGAACGATTACGACACGAAACAGAAACGTTTGATGCTGAATCTGGACATTCTGACGCGTGCCGAAAGCCGGGCCGAAACGCTGCGAAAACAGCTTTTCGACATGATCGAAAAAGAAAACACTTACAAGGCAAAGCTCGATCAGATCGACACAGACATCCGCCCCGAAGCCATCGAAAGAAGCGTGGCCTTCGCCGGAACGCTTCGTCCCGAAGAACTTCGCGGCATGCGAAAGAAAAGTCTCGACAGCGAAAAAACCAACCTCCAAATGCTCGTCACCGAGATCCAGCGCATCCGCTCCAGCCTCGATCAAAATGTCCAAAAGGCAGATATCCTCGTCGATAAACTCAGGGCGAAACTTGAGAAAGAGATCGACGACGCGTTGGTCGAAGAACCTAAAGATAATTAGAACCCGTTCGGCGTTCACGCTTCAGTGTGCCTCTCGCCAATTGTGGCGCGATCTCAAAACAAAAAAACCTGCAAGCAAATACAACCTCATTCGTTCCTCCAATAGTCATACCAGGCGTAACCCATCTGCGCCTGAATACTTTTGGGGGAATATATGAGATTTAAAGTTTTTGTGAGTCTTTTGGGTTTTGCCTTCGCCGGTCTTGTTTCCGAACTTCCGGTCTATGGCCAGGGCGTAATTGTTCCTATCATTTGCGACATCCGCCCGTGCAGGCCGCGTCCGATCCCGCGTCCCGTTCCGCTGCCGAACGCTTTGCCGGTCAAATCGATCGAGCTCGATACAAAGATCGAAGGCCAGGTCGCGACTACACATGTGATACAGGTTTTCCGCAACGACACTCCGTACACGCTCGAAGGCACGTATTTTTTTCCGATCCCCGAAACGGCGTCGATCATCGAATTTTCGATCTGGGAAAACGGCAAGAAATTGGTCGGCGAGGTCCGTTCACGCGAAGAGGCGAGACGTATTTACGACGAGATCGTGCGGCGGCAACGCGACCCGGGCTTGCTAGAATATGCGGGAAAAGACCTGTTCCAGGCGTCGATCTTTCCGATCCCGCCGAATTCCGACAAGAAACTCGAACTAACATATTCACAAATATTAAAAGCCGAATCGGGAACGGTCGCTTATAGATATCCGCTCGGCACCGGCAGGAACGTTTGGGGACGGCCGGGAATCGAGAATATTCGTTCGAACATGCCGCAGCAGAAATTCGGAACGGTTTCCGGAAAGATCGAGATCGTAGGCAGAGAAGCGTTGAGAAATGTCTATTCGCCTTCGCACAGTATCGATATTAAAAACAAAAGCGAGCGGGCAGTCTCCGTTTCGTTCGAGACAAAAGACAACGATAACGATTTTCAGCTTTTCTACGGCCTCTCGAATGACGACTTCGGAATGTCGCTGATAACCCATCGCGAACCGGGCAAGGACGGTTATTTTCTGCTTATGCTGTCGCCAAAGGACGATGTCGCTGAACGCGAACTCGTCAATAAGGATATAGTTTTCGTGCTCGACACGAGCGGTTCGATGGCGGACGAAGGAAAAATGGAGAAGGCACGTTCGGCCCTGCTTTTCGGCATCAGGACACTTCGCGATGGCGACCGGTTCAATATACTAAGCTTTGCCGGCGAAGAGCATTTGATGGAAAAAGGCCTGGTGGCTGCCGATGCGGCCGGCAAGAAACGGGCCGAGGCATTCGTTCAAAAACTCCGTCCGACAGGCGGCACGAATATAAACGATTCGCTGATCGCTTCCGTCAAACAGTTCGACAAAAGCGATCGGCCGAAAATGCTGGTCTATATGACGGATGGCCTGCCGACTGTAGGCGAAACGAATGTCGAGAAGATCATCGATAATTTAAACAAGGCAAAAACGGTCGATGTGCGGATCTTCCCGTTTGGTTTCGGATACGATGTCAACACCGCTCTGCTCGACAAGCTCGGCTCGGAAAATTCGGGAATATCCGATTACGTCCAGCCGAAGGAAGATCTGGAGATAAAAGTTTCCAATTTCTTTACCCGGGTAAGTTCGCCGGTCTTGTCAAATTTGGAGATCGACATGGGACCCGTCTAGACGGAGTTTATATATCCGCGTAAACTCACCGATTTGTTCAAAGGAAATCAGCTCACGATGATCGGCCGGTATAAAAACGATTCGGACTTGCGGAATATCACTCTTTTGCTGAAAGGAAGATCGGGCAGGGAATCGCGCAGCTTTAAATACGACAACCTTGATTTTCCGGTGCGGTCGGAGGACAACAATTTCCTCCCGCGCCTCTGGGCGAGCCGCCGCGTCGGCTGGCTCATCGAACAAATTCGGTTGAACGGAGAGACGAAGGAACTCCGGGACGAGGTGACCGACCTCGGCACGCGGTACGGAATCGTCACGCCATACACTTCTTATCTGGCAACGGATGGAACTCTGACTTCGGCCCCGCGGGAATCGGTACAGTTCAGGGAGCTGGCCAAATCGGCCCCGGCAAAGATGAAGGACGATAAGGGCTCGGGTGCGGTTCGGCAGAGTATCCAGCAAAACGCAATGCAGGCCAACAGCATGGTCGTCGACGGTGTCGGCGTGGATGAGGAAGACCGCATTCTTATCAGCAATTCAAAGCGCAATCAATTTGTCGGCGCCAAGAATTTCTTTAACCAGAGCAATGTCTGGGTTGATTACGAGTTTTCCGAAGCCTCCCGGCTGCCCGAATTCAAAGTAAAATTCGCAAGCGATGAGTATTTCGCCCTGATCTCCAGGGAAAAAGGGTTGGCGCAATATCTGTCGCTTGGCGAAGAGGTCGTAGTTGTATGGAAAAACAAGGTTTATCGAATCGTAAAATAGTGCGGCGATAGGCAAAAGTTATTCATTGTTAACGTCAGATAAGGTGATTTATGCGAAAATAAGGGTTATCCTTATTAAGCGTAAATCACCTTTCTTAATTACCGTCGGAGGTCATCACGTGCTTCTTTTTTCAAGAATAATTCTTGCGTTTACGTTCTCCGTGCTCCTGTCGCACATCATTTGCGGGCAGGGCACCTGGAAGACGAGCCGCGCGCAGGCCGGCGGCGATCTGGTGGCGGTTTATTTTACTTCGGCCGAAAAAGGCTGGATCGCGGGCGACGCGGGATATCTCGCGTGGACATCGGATGGCGGCAGATCATGGTCGAGATATGTATTGAACACGACCGAGGACATTAACGAAATTTACTTTCGAAACGATTCCAATGGTTACCTCGTTGCCGGGAAAAAGCTTTTTATCACCAGTGACGGAGGAAGTTCGTGGCTGGATACGACTATCTACAGGGCAAGCGATTTCCGAAATGGGACGCCGGAATTTCTCAGTATTCGATTTTCCGATAAGAAACGCGGTTTGATCGTCGGTTCTGTACTCAACCGCAAAGGCGACGCGGTGCTTGATTCTTTGGTAATGAGAACCGAAGACGGCGGCGAAACGTGGCGCCGCGTGATCATGCCGTCGAAGGCAGAGCTTTTTCATCTTGATTTCAACGGAAGCTCGCACGCCTGGATCGTCGGTGACAAGGGCGTGATCCTCGCGAGCGTAGATTACGGCGCTACCTGGCGGGTGCAGGCATCCGGTACGGAGCGGGCGCTCTTCAACGTCGATTTCCACAACGACGACGAAGGCTATGCCGTCGGCGGCAAAGGAACCATTTTGCGAACCGACAACGGCGGAGCCATCTGGCAAAAGGTGGCTACGCCATTTACCGATACTCTGAAACGCGTGGACTTCGCCGACGACAAGAACGGCTGGATAGCCGGTTTCGGCGGTTCGATCCTGAGCTCCTCCGACAAGGGCAAAACGTGGACCAAGCAAAAAAGCGGCACGACAGACAATCTTTACGGCCTGTTTATGACCAAAAAATACGGCTGGGCCGTCGGCGCCAGCGGCCTCCTCATCCAATATCAAAAATAAATCCAAATTCCCCAAAAAAATCCATTTTCTTGTTCACACTTTAGTAATGTTGTGATATAACTCTCATCATTATTTCTGTTCGCTTAGCATTTTTACATCAATAATACTTATGCCAAGCCCTTTTATTATCTGGATCAGACACCTGTCTTGCGTCTCAAACTTAATAATTTAGGGGCATATCCGATCTGTTCGGCATATTTGTTGCATTAGGCGAAAGTTGTAATCCCATTCGTTTCCAAAACTAAAATTACGTTCGTTGGTGAGGAGAACTCGATGAAAAAGAATTTGATGCTGATGACATTCGTGTTGTCGATTGTTTTTTGTATGGCCGAAACCGGTTTTGGGCAAGAAACCACCGGCGGCATTGAAGGCACCGTCAAAGACCCGGCGGGAGCCGTTGTCCCAAATGTTACGCTCACTATTACCGCAGCCGGAACCACCGCCACCGGAACCACTACGACCGGGTCTGGCGGCGGTTTCAGACGCACGATCACAACGAATGAAGAGGGCTTTTTTCGGGCCATACAAGTACCTCCGGGGGTATATAGCATTACTACCACCGCTTCAGGCGGGTTTGGCGAAGTGAATTATGAAAATGTCGTCGTGGCCATTGGACGAAACACTCAGCTGGAGATCGCCGTTAGTCCGGGAACCACCACTACATCTGTGGACGTTTCGGTATCGGATGCACCGCCAGTGGATACGACGAATAATGCAATTCAGACGACTATCAGCGCACAGAAAATAGAACTGATTCCCAAAACCACCGGTTTTACAGGGCTTTTGAAAACAGTGCCGGGAACGCGTCCTGAATCCCGATCCGGCGGATTTTCGGTCGATGGTGCTTCGGGCGGCGAGAATGTTTTCGTTATTGACGGCCAGGAAGTAACAAATTATCGAACCGGAACTCTGAACGAAACCTTCAACATTCCGACGCAGCTTGTTCAGGAAGTGCAGGTAAAGTCGAGCGGTTTCGAAGCAGCTTATGGCGGAGCAACTGGTGGCGTCGTCAGCGTCGTCACGCGGGGCGGCAGCAATGACTTCCACGGCGAATTCGGTGTCCAATTTGAAACGCCAAAATTTAACGGTGGTGCTCGCCCATTGCTTACCCGTTTCACGTCAGGAACGGTTGCCGCGGGTACTTTCAGGCAAACCGCAGAATACTTTCAGCCTGAAAAGGCACAAGGCGTTAATTTTTTCCCGACGGCAAATGTTAGCGGCCCTATCATTAAAGACCGGGTTTGGTTTTTTACCAGCTATACACCTCAAATTTTCAATACAGAGGTAGACACGCAGTATTTTACGGACCAGCCGGCATCAACCAGAACCTTTATCACGTCCGAAAGTTATAAGAGAAAGCGAACATACGAGTATGCCTTCGGACGTATTGATGCCAATCCATTCAATAATTTGAGATTGACCGGCACCTTTCTTTGGAATCCCGTTGTTGACGAGGGGAGTGTTCCGACAACTGGTTTTTCGAACGTCTCTACCTCGGCGTTTGGATTTGGTAATGTGCCCACGGCTGATTACAAGGGCAGCATAGGCGTTTTGCGGGGGAACCAGTACACCAATCAACAAGGCGGACGCCAAACCTCGAACCTGGTTACATTTGCCGGTGTATTCACGCCAACAAGCAAACTAGTAATTGATGGCAGGTATTCCCGCGGTTTTCTAAATGAAAAGAACGGTAACTATTTTATCCCTACGCTTACGCCCCGGGTCTTTTCTTGCGGTCCCGCAACCGTAGGTTTCACGTGTGCCACCACAGGAATAAATAACCTGACGGTAAAGGACATTTCGATTAGGGAATCGTACGATTTTACAGGCACATATATATTCAACGCCGGCGGAAGGCATGAATTAAAGG
>JACMMN010000003.1 GCA_014379075.1 Pyrinomonadaceae bacterium
CCGAGGGGGCAGTTTATCGCCGGTACCGGTTCGTGGACGCCGGTGAATGTCACCATCGGCAGCGGCCCGCCATCGACCGCTAATGTAACTCTTCAGGATGACGTGACGTTTTTTAGCAATCAACTGGTGACTACGACAGGCTCGTTCCTCAACACAGGAGGGAAAACGCTCACTCTTACGGGCCCGATGAATTCTTTCGGCGGCAGGATCACAGGCACCGGCCTGGTCAGAATGCAGCCCGTCAGCGGTTCGCCCCGATTAGGTACGAATCTGATCGTCGATCCCGCCGTGGAGATCGCTTCAGGCACAGCACGGGTGATCGGAACCATCTTCAACGGAAAATTGACGATCGCTTCCGGTGCGGCGCTTTCGTTGCTGGGAGCGGTCGAAGCCAACGGAGATTTTGAGAACAACGGCACGCTGACCGTTTTCAGCGACGGCCAGATGTTCAATTTTAAAGGCGGCACTTTTACCAACAATGGCTTTATAACCGGTAATGTCGCCGTGAATATGGGTTCGTTCTTCGGGCCGCCGCTCGTGCAGAATCTGGCGGGGACCGGATCGTGGGCCGGCAGCCCTCGCCTGCTGATCGATTCTCTGTCGACCACCACGCTGTTGAACGATCTCAATTACAACGGCGGGAACCTGTTTGTCCAGGGCCGTCTCAACACCGGGGCATTCACGCTCAGCCTTCCGTGCAACGTGCCATGGGGCGGAACGGGAGATGTCATCGGCAATATCCGCCGCACGAATCTGGCGGCATGTCCGGGAGCGGTCTTTGCATTTGGAAATCCGTTCACGACCATTCAATTCACGTCCGGCATTCCGCCTACGGATATAACTGTAAATGTCGGTTTGTCCGCACCCGCCGGTTTCCCGGGCGCCACAAACCGCACTTACATCATCACGCCGACCGGCGGCGGTCCATACACAGCGACGCTGCGCCTGCACTATCTTGATTCGGAACTGAACGGCAACGCGGAATCAACCCTGCAATTGTGGAGAAATAACGGCACAAACTGGACGCCGCAGGGAGTTTCCAACCGGAACACAACCCAAAACTGGGTCGAATACGACAACGTTACGCAGTTCTCACCCTGGACGGTCTCCGGGCCGAACGCCCCGACCGCAGCCTCGGTCGCTGTCGGCGGACGTGTGACAAACTCGAACGGCGGCGGTATCCGGAATGCTATCGTAACGCTCACCGCACCGAACGGCTCGACGCGGCAGGTCCGCACCGGCGCCTTCGGCTACTACCGTTTCGAAGGAGTTCAGGCAGGTGAAACATACATCATCGGCATCACCGCCAAACGGTTCACCTTCGGCCAGCCGACGATCGTTATCGCCGTCCTCGACGAGGTTACCGGACTTGACTTCACGGCTGAGCAACTGCCGTCAAACTGAATATTTCATTTAATCAGGAGTAACAAAATGAATCCGAAGACAAAAAATAACGGCGTGTATGATACGGCCGGCGATTCCGGGCCAAAAAAAATCCCGATAACCGGTTCTACCACAACACTTGAAAAGGAAAATGCCGTTTTGGTAAAGGGAAGTGACAGCCTGAATCCTAATAAGACTTTCCCTACCCTGGCGTTCAAATGCGATCCAATTCGTTCTAAACTGAGTGATTTGGAAGCGAAGTTAAAGAAGATCCGCAAATTCGAGCAGCCTGAACCCGGTGAAAAGCCTCAGATCAGCAGTGAGTGGGCTGAAGCGGCCAATCTTGTATCGAAAACCCGCCGAGCCTTGCGTGAATGCGAAGCGTCCCTCGTACCGAAACCTCCGCCGCCACCTCCTCCGGTTCCAGTGCCCATAACACTGACGCTGACCGATTTCGTTTGCCTGGATCAAAGTGACGATATCAGGGTTTTTGGTTTCAATGTGGAGGACGATGAACCGTACGCCTTGGTTTTTGCCGTGGACCTTACCGCAAATCTCGGCATGGGAGCAGCCAATTCAAAAATGACATTGGTTGGGCCTTTGCTGGATGTCGATCCGGGGAACCGTTCGGCGCCCGCCAATGTAATTTGGGGTTTAAGCGATGCCCCGGCCATTGCCAGTTCCGCCAATAATCTAATAGTCCTGGTCGCCATGATGGAAAATGACAGCAGCAGCCCGGATCAAGTTCGCACCGTGCTGGAGTCGGCTGCCCAGGTGTCGCTGGCAACTAACCTCGCGGCATTCGGGCTAAACCAGATACCTCGACAGGAACTAGTCAACCGAATGATGAATGGAATTAGAGGAGCGATGGGTTTGGCGAAAGTCGGAGCCCCTGACCCCGATGACAATATCGGAGATATTCAAGAGTTGCGTTTTTTCCAGTTTGAGCTTGACGAAATTTACAAGAGTCAAGGACCCAGAGAAAAAAGCCTTACATTTGAAGGCGATGACGCAAAATACATCCTCAGGTTTAGGATGTTTAGATAAACGCGTCTGCAGCCGCATTCCTAAACGCTTTTGTTTAATGAACATGCGTTATGTAAATCCAAGGTGTATTTGAAATGAAGGCTTTAGGGGTACACTCACCTTTCCCCTTATTCGACATTTATTGTCTGGATGATCTCGGCGCCGCCTGGTTTGCTAGAGAATTGCCCTTTGCCTTCGGTCTCGGCCTCAAGCGTGTCTATTAATGCCAGATCAACCGCTTCCTCCAGATCCAATTTACGTCCTTTGGCGAAGATATCGGCGAAGATTGTTTCGCCCAGCGAGTCGCGGACGAGCGCGACCGAGCGATCGTAAGGCTCGCGGTCGGCCGTTTCGATAAAGAGGTTGTTTGCTTCGCGAGAGGCTTCGGCCGCTCCTAATAATAAAGCTGCACGGCCGGGCTTACGCACCGACCAGTAGGCACCGGCAATGCCTTCTAGACAGTATAGAGTTCCGTTCATATCGGCCATTTTCGAGCTGATCTTCAAACCGTCCCGGTAAAACGATCCGGCCGCTTCCATTTCTCCCTGCGAGAGGGCGGTTGCGCCGAGGTTGATCAAATTCGTCGTCTGCCGGACCAGATCCCCTGCCTCACGATTAAACGCCAGGGCCTGCCGGTAGAAGTCAGCCGCCCTGCCATAGTCTTCCTGTAGCCGCGACATCTCGCCGAGACCATTCAGCAGTAATCCCAAAATCTGTTTGTTTCCGGAATCTTTTGCCAAAAGTAGCCCTTCTTCGAACATTTGTCCGGCTTGAGCAAGATCCCCGCCGTCAAGCGCAAGAAATCCCAGTTGATGCAGGGCGACCGCTCCGCTCTCGGGGTCTCCGGTCTCGTTTGCCAGCTTACGGCCTGCTGCCGAATAGGAGTGCGCCAATTCAGAGGCTCCTCTCAGCCTGTTGAGAAAACCCGCCGCCAGGAGCATCTTCGTGCGGCTTTCCAAGTCGCCCTGGTCAGCCTGAGATAAAAATACGCCGAGCTGCTCGCAGCCTTCCCTTACATGTCCGTGGAGCCACCAGAAACGCCAGATCGAACCCGCCAGACGCTGTCCCAATGCCGTGTCGTTCGTTAGGAACCAGCCCAATGCCGCTCGCAGATTATCGTGTTCGTCTTCCAGCCGGTTAAGCCATTCGGCCGACTGCGCCGCCTGTAGCTGCGGTTCGGCCTTTTCGCCGAGAGCAAGAAAATACCCGGCGTGACGGCGGCTCATCTCATCCCGTTCGCCGCTCGCCTCCAAAGCCTCGAGCGCGTACTCGCGAACGACTTCCAGCATCCGAAATCGCACAACGCCGTTCTGTTCCTTGGCGACAAGCAGGCTTTTGTCGCCCAGCGACGCAACGCCGTCCAAAACGGCGGTACCTTGGCTATTTTTAGTAACCTTTTCTTTAAGGTCTTCGTCTTCACTCACCACGGCCTCCGCCGCTTCCATCGTGAAGCTTCCCGCAAAAACGGACAGCCTTCGAAATAATGCCTTCTCGTCATCCTGAAGCAGATCATAGCTCCACCCGACCGTTCCGCGCATCGTTTGCTGGCGGGCGGGCAGATCTCTCGCGCCGCCCGTCAGCAGCAGTAATTGGCTTTCCAGACGTTCCAGAATTGCAGCGGGCGACATTATTTTGATACGCGCGGCCGCAAGCTCGATCGCCAGCGGCAGTCCGTCGAGCCTGGAACATATTGCCGCCACGCTGCCCGCGTTCTCATCCGTCAAAGCGAACGTCGGTTTTATGCTCCGGGCCCGCACAACAAACAACTGCACCGCCTCGCAACCCGAAATTTGGAGAAGATCTCCAGATTTCGCCGAGGGCAATTCAAGCGGCGGAACGACAAATTCACGCTCGACGCTGAGGTGCAGAAGAACGCGGCTGGTAATGAGAATTTTTAGGTTTGCAGAGTTGGCAAGAAGCTCGGAAATATAGGGAGCGGCGGAAATTACCTGTTCGAAATTGTCCAGGATAAGCAGCGTACTGCGCTCGCTCAGATGCTGTTTCAGCATCTGGAATATAGTTTTGCCGGTCGCTTCCTTCACGCCGGTCAGCGATGCGATAGCCGAAGCAACAACTTCAGCGTTCCTAACAGCGGCAAGCTCAACGAAAAAAACGCCGTCAGAGAAATCATCCCGCAGCCTCCGGCCGATCGACTGAGCGAGGGTTGTTTTACCGACACCGCCGACACCGGTCAGCGTCAAAAGCCGTGTTTTTTCATTCGTAATTAACCGTATGATTTCCGCGGCTTCCCTTTCCCGCCCGATTATTAGCTCGTCATCTTGCGGCCGATCCCAACCCGCCGGAAGCCTTGTGTTCGGAATTTCATTCGCTGTGGCTTCGGCGGCCGAAACATCCGCGACGAACCGGTAACCGCGCCGCCGCAGGGTTTCGATGAACGGCTTGCCGTCGCGAGTTTCGCCCAGGACCTTACGCAAAAGATGCAGGTATTGCGACAGGTTCGATTCTTCGACGATCGAGTCCGTCCAGATCGTCTCCATCAGTTCGTCCTTGCTCAGGATCTCGCCCCGCCTCTGAACAAGCGCGAGCAGAGTTTCGACTGCCTTCGGCGGCAGTGAGATCTCAGCCCCGTTTCGATAAAGCATCGTATGCGCTGCATCGAGCCGAAATCCTTCGAACTCGTAAACCTCTTGTTCAGGACGTTTAGACATCTCAATCTAAATTGAAGAAAAATTAAAGTTAAATCCAAAGACATCTCCGCGGGTGCCGTCCTATCTTCATCACGGAGCGTAAAACTGATTGTCTGTTAAACGATAACAGTTTAACCCAATTCTCCGAGAATTGGTGAAGATTCCTCGCCCGGGACGTTCCGGCCGTCCGAACGGATGTCACAGCCGATTTGATCGAAAAAATGGCTGCGTTCGGTAAAGAGAAGTTGTTTTACAAAAGGAGTTAAAGATCATGGACGCAATAGAAACGAAAGGTAAGGCTGGCGAACGTTCCCGCGAGCTTTCTTCCGCGAAATTCAAATCCCGCAGGCCGCTCAAAGCGCCTGCGAAGAAGGCCGTAATCGACACAACAGTTGATGATACTGCGATCGACACCAAGCTACAGCAGCAAATAAGGCAGCAGATGCGGTTCGAGAAGCCCGCTCCCGAAACCGTGATGAGCCCATTTCCGCCATCACCGTCCCGTTTCGAGTTCAACCTGTCGGAGATCCTCATCGGGCCGAAGGCTTTCGAACCCAGGGATTCGATGTTCGAAGAGGCCAAACATCGTTTCGACGGCGAGACTTCGCTGGGTGAATTCTTCAAAATGCGGGCGGCTGAAAAGGCGATCGAAGCCAAAGCCAACGGGCTGGGCTGGGTCGGTTCGATAACCGCCGATATTGACGGTGTCGAGCCGGGTTACGTGACCCGCTATGAACACGCGGACATCTATTATTCAGCTCAAACTGGCGCTCACGAAGTTCACGGCGACATACGCGCGAAATATAACGCTCTCAACGGGCCAAAGGGCGTTCTGGGTTTTCCGGTCACTGACGAAACCGTTACGCCTGACGGTATCGGCCGCTACAACCATTTTCAGGGCGGCTCGATCTACTGGACATCAAATACCGGGCCGATGATGGTCCGCGGAGCTATCCGCGACCTATGGGCGAGCAAGGGTTGGGAACTTGGTTCATTCGGCTATCCTGTTTGCGATCCCGATTACAAGGCTATCGCCAATCCTGTTAACAAACCGGCGGAGTATGCAAGCGTGTTTCAGAATGGAGCGATCTATTCGAAAGGCAATGTTTCTGCACCTGCCCTGATTGCCGAGCTTTTGCCGCACGAATTGACCCATCTTATACGGAAGACGTTCGACCAGGCCCTGAAGCAAGCCGATTCCGACCTCGGAATTGACGGCGGCGCGAATGTCCTGAACATCACTAATTGGGGATATGGATTCTGGGCGAGCCAAAAGCGAATGATCACCTATGAGATCAATGGCTTTCACGACAACGGCATCCTGCCCGACACGACCTTTCGCCTTGAATTGCAATTTAAGTTCGGCCTGGCCTGGGATATGCAGTCGTTTACCGAGCCGGTGAATAAAACGCTCACGATCTATCTGAACCGGTGGAAGATCTCAACGTCCGGCCTTGGCCACGGCACATTGCTCGACGGCTTGAAAAACGGTCTGATAGCCAAGTTCCCTTTCGCGGTTCAAACGATCCCGGCGGAGGCTCTGCTGATAGACATTCTTATCACACCGCAGGGCGGCATGCAGTTCCTGCTTGAGCCGGACACCGGTTTCCCGCCGATCGGCGTTTTCCGCCGCAACTTGTTTCAAAACCAGCTTAACGTTTTGGTTGAAGAATAGATCAGGCATGAACAAATCGTCGCTTGGTCTAGCAGATCAAGCGACGAAAAAAGGAGTAAAAATGGATACGACAAGATCACAAATTGAATCGACAAGAATTCCGAAGGAGAAATTTCTTTCGTTCGTCAGCGGGCTTTTCGACGGCTATCCAGATCCCGAAGATCCGCAGCCGCCGGGGCCGTGGGACCCGATCATTCGCGATGCGATCACGGGACTGTTTCCCTTCGACGGATATTATTATCCGGTTCCGCCGAAACCGTCGTGGAGTTCGCTGTTCGGGCCGCTGCCTGATCCCTGGCATATATTTGCACGGCGACATCCCGCGATCTGGGACGTTATCGGAGATCGCCTTTCGCAAGCCGGGCTGAACCCGCAGCCGCTTCCGCCGGCGGAGATCTTCGCCGCCGCGCTTGTGCGCTCGATCGTGGGCCGGGCGGAAACTACGCGCGAAATTATCGCAAATCTCGGTATAGACGCTGCGGAACGCGGGATCATCATTGTTAGCGGCCGACCGCTTTCGGGTTTGGTCGACGACATCTGCGGCAATGTTATTCGCAAACCGCCGATCCCGGATCCGCCGGATTGGTGGGACGAAGACTTCGGTGCGGCCGC
>JACMMN010000331.1 GCA_014379075.1 Pyrinomonadaceae bacterium
TTCAAATTATTTCAGGAGTTCTTATAGTAATTACCCTAATCATATAAAATTCTATATTTTCGAAACTTGACAGCTAACTATAAATTACTGCAAACTACATTCTCAATCGATAAATGGTATTACCTTTTACCTAAAATTTTCAATTAGTTTTCATATCCACACTTTATGAGCTATTCAAAGCTGGATCTGACCGGTAAAACGGCGGTCGTCGTCGGCGGAACGTCGGGAATCGGACGGGCAATTTCACATGGCTTAGCGGAAGCCGGGGCCGATGTTGTTTGTACTTCACGTCGAACCGAACAGGTCGAAGCGGCGGCTGCGGAGATCGAAGCCCTCGGCCGTCGAACGCTTCGAATCGCGTCCGATGTTTCGGATCGTGATTCGTTAAATGAATTGCTGGACGGCTGCGTGAGCGAATTTGGAAAGGTTGACATTCTCGTTAATTCGGCCGGACGAACAAAACGGGCGCCGACCGTGGATTTCGCTGAGGAAGACTGGGACGCGATCATCGATACGAATCTATCGGGCACGCTGCGGGCCTGCCAGATATTCGGCCGTCATATGACCGAAAAGGGCTATGGCCGAATTATAAATATCGCCTCGCTTTCTACTTACGTTTCGCTGTTTGAAGTAGCGGCGTATTCAGCTAGCAAGGCCGCGGTTGCCTCGCTAACAAAATCTCTGGCGATCGAATGGGCTCGAAGCGGCGTAAATGTAAATGCAATTGCGCCCGGCGTGTTTATTACCGCTTTGAACGAAAAACTCTTAAACGAAACGCCGCGTGGGCAGGAATTTTTAACGCGTACGCCGATGGGCCGTTTCGGTAAGGTTGAAGAACTTGCAGGAGCGGCCGTTTTTCTTGCGTCTGAAGCCGCAAGCTTTGTGACCGGGGAAATTCTGGTTGTTGACGGCGGGTTTCTGGCGAGCGGCGTAAATCAGTAAGGCGTGATTGAACATTGAACTCGAAATAAAAACCGCCAGATTACAGGAAATGCTGGCAAGCGAAGGCCTCGGCGGCGTATTGCTCAATGCTCAGCATAATTTCGCCTGGCTGACCGGCGGCCGATCGAACGGGATCGATCTCAGCCGCGAAAACGGAGCGGCATCGCTTTTTGTCAGGGCTGACGGCAAGCGTTATATTCTGGCAAATAATATAGAAATGCCCAGAATGCTGGCCGAGGAAGTCTCAGCCCATCATTTCGAACCAGTTGAATTTAGCTGGCAAGACGAAAAATCGAGCGCGGATTTTGTGATAAATATTGCCAACTCGATTGCGATGATGAGTTCTGCGG
Source organism: Pyrinomonadaceae bacterium (assembly GCA_014379075.1). Taxonomy (GTDB): domain Bacteria; phylum Acidobacteriota; class Blastocatellia; order Pyrinomonadales; family Pyrinomonadaceae; genus OLB17. The sequence continues at coordinate 1,293 of JACMMN010000331.1, forward strand.
TTGCGACTGATATTTCGATGCACCCGCAAACACGTGCCATCGAAGGCCGGATCGCTTCCTGCCGATACGAGTTAACTGAAGCAGAACGTACACGATACGCAATCCTGGGAAAAGATGCCGGAACTGCTGTGAGTACCGCTATTACCAAGCTTATTCCGGGCGAAACGGAGATCGAAATAGCGGCAAAACTAAGGCGGGAACTTGCTTCGCACAGTATCGCATCGGTCGTGACATTAGTCGCCGCCGATGGGCGAATTTCCGATTTCCGGCATCCGGTTCCCACCGCAAATCCCTGGGAAAAACTGCTTTTGCTCGTGACGTGCGCAAAGCGTGACGGATTGATAGCGAGTCTCAGCCGCATTATCTGTATCGGTGAGATTCCGGCGGAACTTCGAAGAAAAACCGAGGCAGCCGCCTATGTAAATGCAAAGCTTTGCGAAGCGACGCAGCCCGACAAACAGCGATCGGAACTTTACCAAGTTGCCGCACAAGCTCACGAAGAAAAAGGGTTTACGCCGCAGATAAATAATCATCATCAGGGTGGAGCAACCGGCTATCGGACGCGCGATTGGGTTGCTCATCCATCTAGCGGCGAAACGGTTCAGATGCATCAGGCATTTGCGTGGAATCCTTCGATAACCGGAACTAAGGTCGAAGAAACCGGAATTGTTACCGGGAACGGGCTGGAAATCATTACCGCAACCGAAGGATTCCCGCAGATCGAAACTGTTTTAGAAGGTCGTGCATATTATTCTCCCGGAATTCTATCAATCTAGCTAAAGGAGCCGCTAAAATGAGTGAAGTGACCGAAGCAATTGAGGATTTTGAAGGGCCGAAATCCGAATCCGAGGTTTCGCCGCCTGAAGAATCCGCCGCGTCAGTCTCAGGCTCGGTTATCGCTGCCGCCGGCGAAGTCACGGCCCGCATCGGCCATCAACGCTGGGTTATTTGCGCCTTGCTTTTCTTTGCGGCGACGGTTAATTATATCGACCGGCAGGTTATCGGAATTCTAAAACCGACATTGCAGGGCGAATTCGGATGGTCCGAGATCGATTACAGCTGGATCGTTTTCTCGTTTCAAACGGCGTATGCTATCGGCCTGTTGTTCGTCGGTAAATTGATGGACCGGATCGGAACGAAGATCGGCTTTTCGCTGGCGATCATTGTGTGGAGCATCGCGGCGATGGCTCATGCCTGGGCAGTCGGGATCGGAGATTTTATGTCGCCGGTCGTCGTTCCGATCGTCAACGGCGTCGTTTCGGGTTTCAATACGATAAGTTCCCTCGTCGGGATTGCTCCGTGGTCGGTTACACTTTCTGTGTCGGTCGTCGGATTTATGGTCGCGCGGTTTGTACTGGGGTTGGGAGAAGCGGGAAATTTTCCGGCATCTATCAAGACGGTAGCCGAATGGTTTCCGAAGAAGGAGCGTGCGCTTGCAACCGGAATATTCAATTCGGGGACGAATATCGGTGCTCTCGCAACTCCGCTAATAGTTCCGCTGATCGTTATTGCCTGGGGTTGGTACGAGGCTTTCATAATTACCGGTGCACTTGGCTTTATCTGGCTGATATTTTGGCTCACACTCTATCAAAAACCCGAAGGGCACCCGAAGGTTTCAGCCGCCGAGCTTGCCTACATCCAAAGCGATCCGCAGGAATCGACGGTCAGCGTCCCGTGGAAACGTCTTTTCCCGCACCGGCAAACGTGGGCATTCGGCATCGGTAAATTTTTGACCGATCCGATCTGGTGGGTCTATCTTTTCTGGCTGCCTGATTTTTTGAACAAGCAGCATGGGCTCGATCTCAAGAATTTTGGAATTCCGTTGGCGGTAATTTACATAATTGCGGATGTTGGCAGCGTCGGCGGCGGTTGGATCTCGGGCGCTCTGATAAAACGCGGATGGTCGATAAACAAGAGTCGTAAAACGGCAATGCTGATCTGTGCACTTGCGGTCGTGCCGATCGTTTTTGCTTCGATCACAACGAGCCTTTGGCTTTCGGTCATCCTTATCGGCATTGCTGCGGCCGCCCATCAGGGCTGGTCGGCTAATATTTTTACGATCTCATCGGATATGTTCCCGAAGCAGGCAGTCGGTTCGGTGGTTGGTATTGGCGGAATGATGGGTGCAGTTGGTGGAATGATAATTTCTCCGCTAGTTGGATACATTTTACAAACGACCGGCAGCTACGTGCCGATTTTTATCATCGCCGCTTCGGCATATCTAGTGGCATTGCTTATAATTCATCTTCTGGCCCCGACTCTCGAGCCGGTGAATATTAATTATGAGCAAAGCTGAGGTTATTGAAAGAATCGTTTCGGGCGGTGTACTGCCGGTCATTCGGGCGGAATCCAAAGAAGAAGCCCGAAAGGTGATCGACGCCATAACAAAAGGCGGAATCTCAATTATAGAGATCACCATGAAGGTACCGGACGCGGTTTTATTAATAAGAGAACTTACAGCTAACAATAATCTGCTGATCGGTGCCGGAACGGTGATGGATCCCGAAACCGCACGCGCATGCATCGAAGCGGGTGCAAAATTCATTATCAGCCCTGCGCTCAATTTCGAAACAATAGATTACTGCAATGATAGGGACATCGTGGTAATGCCCGGAGCATTGACGCCGACCGAAGTTGTTAATGCCTGGGACGCCGGTGCAGATTTCGTTAAGGTTTTTCCAGCCGATTCGATGGGCGGAGCGAAATATCTAAAATCGCTTAAAGCGCCGCTTCCGCATATTAAGCTGATACCGACCGGCGGAGTTTCACAGGAAACTGCGGCGAGTTTTATAAAAGCCGGAGCAAGCGCCGTTGGCGTCGGAGCGGATTTGGTAGATTTATTGGCAATTCGGGAAGGGCGAAGTGAAGCGATAACCGAAGCAGCGAGAAAATATTTGGAGATTGTCCGAGCCGCCCGAAGTTAATTTCCATTTGCGGCGTCTTCCAACTCCTCCAACCGCTGGGCCTTTTGCGTTTCGACGAGGTGATCATGCATTGCCTGGCGGGCAGCTTCCCCGTCACGCTCGCGCATTGCCCTGTAAATATTGTGATGCTGTTCAGCGGATTCCTTTAGATCGCGGGCACGTTTTACGGTCTTGCTTCGTCTATCGAAAAGAATCGCCGCGACCATATTCATCAGTGAGGTAAGGATGCGATTATTTGACGCCGCCGCGACAGTCTGGTGAAACTGCATGTCGTGGACCAGATACTGGGCAGGTTCATCGAGAGAAGCGTACATTCCAGTAATTTCTTCAGCCATCAGAGTCATCTGTTCGCTGGTTGCCCGCTCGGCGGCGAGACCAGCAATACTCATTTCTAAAGCCAGCCGGGCTTCAAACATTTCGTCGGTCGTAAAGCCGTGAAGAGCCGCCATCAATTTGAGCGAGCTGCCGTCAAGCGTCGGCGATTCGTCCATTTGCGAAACGAACGTCCCAGCGCCCTGTTTCGACTGTAATATTCCAACCGCCGAAAGAGAGCGAATGCCCGCACGAAGGGTCGGGCGGCTGACACCCAACAATTTCGCCAAAACCCGTTCCGGCGGCAGACGGTCACCGGCCAAA
>JACMMN010000332.1 GCA_014379075.1 Pyrinomonadaceae bacterium
CTCAAGATCGACAGGACGTTCATTTGCGATCTGACCACCAGCCCCGACGATGCGGCAATGGTGACTGCGATCCTCACCCTGGCACATAACCTGAAACTGAATGTCGTGGCGGAAGGCGTTGAAACTGAAGAACAGCTCGAACTGCTCCAGACCCTCAAATGCGACGAATGGCAGGGTTATCTCTGCAGCAAGCCGGTACCGGCGGATATGTTAAAACAGCTGCTTGTGGAGAGTGGCAAGGCGGCAGGAGTACTATCTTCTTGATCAATCCGTAGGCACGTGGCTTCCGCAACCACACAATTTTAAGAATCAGCTCTTACTAACGCGCGGGCATCTGCTTTTTTCTTAACTTTCGTTTCGTTTTATTATTCGAGCTAAGGTTTTGCGGTCAATATTGAGCAGCCGGGCGGCCGCCTGTTTGTTGCCGCCGGTGTGGGCTAGAGTTTTTGTCACGTACCTGGCTTCCATTTCGGCGAGCGATACAAAATCGCCGGTTTTCTGCTCCGCTGAGGCCGAACTGTCATTTATTGGACTATCGATCGAGCCGTCACTCGCCGCGAGGGCGGTTACGAGAATACGGAAAGGCAGATGTTCGGGATAAATACTATCGTCGGATAGCGACACCGCCCGCAAAATAGCATTTTCCAATTCACGGATGTTGCCGGGCCATGAATAACGCGTAAGAATGTCGAGAGCGGCGGCCGAGAATTTTACAGGCGACGCATTGTGACCGAGAAGCTTTTTGGCAAAATGTTCGGCGAGCAGGGGAATGTCTTCGATGCGTTCGCACAGGGCCGGAAGATGTATCGTCACCGCATTTAACCGGTACATAAGATCCTGGCGGAACCTGCCTGCCCGGACCTCTTCCTCAATATCGCAATTTGTCGCAGCGATCACACGGACATCGACCTTCGCTGTCCGGTTCGATCCGACGCGCCTGATCTCTCCCTGCTGCAGTGCCCGCAGGAGTTTGACCTGGAACAGAGGATTGGTTTCGGTGATCTCATCTAAAAAGATCGTGCCGCCGTCGGCTTCTTCCCACAAACCCATGCGTTCACGGTCCGCCCCGGTAAACGAACCTTTCGCGTGGCCGAAAAGTTCGGATTCGATCAATTCGACTGGGATCGCGCCGCAATTGACGGCCACAAACGACCTGCCCGCCCTCTTGCTTCGATGATGAATTGCCCGAGCCACTACCTCTTTGCCGGTTCCGGATTCGCCGGTTATCAGCACCGGCAGATTGGTGTTGGAAACCCTGCCGACCATTTTGAGGCATTCAATGAACTTAGGGCTTTTACCGATCAGAGGAATATCCGAAACATAACCATTTTCAGGGCTGTCGGGGACCTTATCCGGTTTTTTGTTGAGATGGTGCTGCTCGCGGACGGCCTGAGCAATGGCGAGGATGTCATCGACCGAGAAAGGTTTAACTAAATAATCGTATGCTCCGATGGCGGTGGCGTCGAGAGCCCCGACCGCCGATCCGTGACCGGTCATTAGTACGAAACGGGCGCCCGGCAACTCCTCCGAATAGCGCCGCAAAACTTCGTATCCGTCGGTACCGCCAAGCACGACATCGCAAAAAACCAGCAGCCAGTCCTTTTCATGGCGCAGCTCGAAAGCCTCGGCGGCGGTATGTGCTTCGCGTACCGTCCAACCATCCGATTCTAAAATTTGGGAGACAAAACCGCTTATTTGAGGTTCGTCATCGATGACCAGAGCGTTCAACGACTTCTTCACCGGGCAAGTATACCATAGAGCGGTCGTATGTGGCTCAGGGGCAAGTGAGAAGTGGAAAGTGGAAAGTGTGAAGTGGAAAGTGAGAGAGATGAGAAGTGAGAAGAAATATCTTCACCGTTCATTTACCACTTTCCCAAATCTTCAGATCGCCTGAGAATGTTGTGATATCAACTCGTAGTAGTTCGCTCCGCCCATTGGTATGCCGCAGGCGTGCTCGGCGCCGGTCGATTCGCAAAATGCTTCTACAACCTTAGGGTCGAACCTCGTTCCGGCGTCTTGTTTGAGCCTTTCGACCGCTTCGGCATGGTCAAATCCGTCCATCGACGAACGAGGTGATACCATTTCGTCGTATGCATTCGCAACGGCGATAATTCTCGCATACAAGGGTATCTGCTCGTCTCCGAGGCCGAGCGGATGGCCTCCGCCGTCGTAGTGTTCTTCCAATCCGCCGATGACGCCGACCAACCCTTCAAAATCAGGGACGCCGGCCAACAGGTCAAGTCCGCGTTTCGTATTTTCCGAGAGTATCTGAGTCTCGTTAAACGTTAGCATCGAATCTTTCCGCAAAATTTCGTTAGGAACGCCCATTAATGCTGCTTCGTGTAAAAAAGCGGCGAGCGAAAGGGGCTCCATCTCATCGGAATCAAGCCCGAGGGCCTCACCGATCGCGCATGCATAGCTGCCGGTGCGCAGGGCATGGCCGTGTGAATACGGGTCTTTTTGGTTCAACGCTTCAGCGACCACCCGAACAAAACTTTCCCGCGTCGATTTCAGTCGTCCATGGAGCCTCGCGACCTCAAGCCGCAGGTTGTGCTGGCTCTTGATGGCGTCATAGTGCTGAAGCCCGCGCTCGACTGTTTGCTGAAGATCTTCGTTGACCCAGGGCTTGGTAACATACTTGTAGATGACACCCGAATTTATTGCCTCGACCAGTGTCGCGGCGTCCGTGTATCCAGTTAGGATAATTCGAACCGTCTGCTGGCGCATATCGGCCGCGCGTTTGAGAAACTCGATACCGGTCATTCCGGGCATACGCTGGTCCGAGATAATAAGGGCGACATCATGCAAAGCCAATAGTTCAATAGCCTCAATGCCGGACGTCGCTGTAATTACAGTATATGTCCGGCGGAAAAGCCGTTCCAACATGCGAACATTTGCGGCTTCATCGTCAACGATCAGGATTTTGTAGCTCATATGGGAAATATTAGTGGGTTCCTTCTAAATTTTCTGCGTTTGTTGAGATAGCGGGAGCGATCGTATGATTTATGGGAAGTTTTACGGTGAAAGTCGTGCCCTTGCCGACTTCGGTCTTTACGGTGATCGTGCCATCGTGACGCTTCACAATGCCGAACGAGATCGAAAGGCCGAGCCCGGTGCCGTCGCCGACCGGTTTCGTCGTGTAAAAAGGATCGAAAATGCGGCTTAAATGCTCCGGCGCGATACCTGTGCCGGTGTCGGTGACAGAAACCGTCACAAAACCGTTTTCAGTGTTTGTCACAATTCGAACTTCGCCGCCATTTGAGCTAACCGACTGAGCTGCGTTAACCAATAGATTCATCCACACCTGATTGACCTGGCCCGCAAAAGCGTCGACCGGAGGCAACTCGCCGTATTCGCGGTGAAGTGTTATGTTGTCGGCTGTAAAATATTGCGACAGAAGGCGTATGGTGGAATCGATGCCTTCGTGAATGTCCGTTTTTTTGAACTCCGCTTCATCCAGTCTTGAAAAGGTGCGCAGATTCTGGACGATATCGCGTATGCGCTCCGCTCCTTCGCGGCAATCGGAAATTATTGAATTTAGATCTTCGAGCGAAGCAGGGTAATCGATCTTTTTCTTTAGAGATTGGACTTCGGCCGCGGTATTAGTATCCAAATCGGCCGATTCATAGCGGTCCAGAAGCGTGCGGAGGTCATCTATCGAATCGCCGAGCATATCCAAATTTCCGTAAATAAAGCCGACCGGGTTATTAAGTTCGTGGGCAACACCGGCGGCAAGCTGTCCGAGCGAAGCCATTTTCTCACTCTGTACAACCTGGGCCTGAAGCCTTTCAAGCTGGGCTTTTCCGTTTACCAGTTCAATATTTCTAGCCTCGAGGTCTGCCTTGTACGTTATAGCGTTATTGAGAAGAGTGCGTCTTTCCAAAGCCCTTTCGACCGTCAATTCGAGCACATCAAGGTCGCACGGCTTTATCAGATAATCGAAAGCACCGAGACGCACGGCGTCAAGTGCGCGTTGAGGACGGTCGACACCGGAAACCACAATAACGGCGGTGCCCGGATAAGATTCGATGACCTTTCTTAAAAGCTCAATGCCGGACATGCCCGGCATTATTATGTCGGTTATAACAAGTGAAAACTCCGTCTGGCGGAGCAGGCCCAACGCTTCCTGAACCGATTCAGCCTCAAAACACACATACCGGCTCTCGAGGCATTTTATGAATAGACATCTTACCGTGGCGGAGTCATCCACCACGAGAATGCGTTCCTTTCGGCCGGTAGATGCCAGGTCTAAGGATGTCGATGTCTGTTGAGCATAGGTTGCGGATGATACGTCCACTGACATAAAAAATTTCCCGGGAATGCACGAAATTCAATCTGAACCGAAGGCCTGCGAAGCGAGCACCAGGCATAGTTGCTGTGCAATTGCCGTACCATCTTTGAAAGTGTGGATGTGGTCGTACTCCGCGTTGGAAATGCCCGGCTCCCCTCCGAAACTCGAGAACATGAGTATATTAGCCTCAGAACTTTGCTCAATATGAGGAAATTCTCCGCACTGATTAAGAGTTTGCTAATGTGCGCTATCGTACAGACCTGTTCCCGTCCGATTGGTATCGTAATTTTGAATAAGGCAGTTAAGGGGGAAAATTATGCTTTGGACTATTGTTATAATCCTGCTTGTTTTATGGGCGTTGGGTTTTGGGATCGGTGGAGCGGCCGTGGGCAACCTTGTTCACATACTGCTTGTCATCGCTTTGGTAGTGGTTGTGATTCAACTGATATCCGGACGAAGAGGCGTTTAGTTTCCGGGTAGTTTTTTTCACGCTTTAATATGTATCCTTGAAAATAGGATATGTAATAAAGCGTGATTTTTTGCGCGTTTTTAAAATAGATAAAACTGCCGAAGCAGCTATTTTTGATGAGAAATTTTTGGTGGCCAGAGACGGGGTCGAACCGCCGACACGCGGATTTTCAGTCCGCTGCTCTACCAACTGAGCTATCTGGCCACACCCTATTTGCGAACAATAGAGCAAGCTTTAGAGTGTAAATAAGCGGTTTCACGATGTCAAATGTTCATCGGATTTTACAGGAGTGTTAAACAGTAATGTAAAACATGTTAAAAATAATGATTGACAAAGCTGTCGATAGGTTTATAATCGCTTTTTAGTGGGCATTAGCCATGATGTTCATTTCCTTTTATCAGTTCCGTTTATTACCTGCCCGTGCCGGTTTGAACGCCGCCGCCGCCCCCCGGAGACGCAACATTCAAGCCGGCACAGCTATTTTAAATGCTGCGAGGTTTCGAAACATGCCGGATAAATTTATTCTTTTTATTATTATCGCGTCGATCGGCTTGAGCCTGGGATGCGGTTCTGCTCCAAATACTAACTCGCAACTGAATCAGAACATGAATTCAGTAGTGAATGTCGGGCCGACGATTTCGGTTTCACCGCCTTCAACCGCTGAGTCTCAGCCGGCAAACACACCCTTAAAAGGAGCAGACAATACGGTGGAGACCGTTCCGGCACAAGCGCCCAAGAGCATAACGGTAAGCAATAAACAATCAAAACCGGCTGCAACACCTGCCGCGAATATTAACGTCCCGCGCAATTCGAATTCAAACGGCGGCTCAATGATGATGACACGCTCAAATTCGAACGGCACCACCATGATGAAGCGCAGCAACTCAAATGGCGCGACAATGATGAAACGCAGCAGCAATGTAAATAAATAGCTTTTACTGTCAGCTCGCCGCGGCCTCGACCTTTGTGATGCCCAGGACGTTCTTGACATCTACCTCGATTCGGTCGCGGAGTTCAGTATTTTCCTTTAAGAGGTTCTTCACGTTGTCACGTCCCTGGCCGAGCCGTTCGCCCTTATAGGAAAACCACGAGCCGCTTTTCTCCACGATCTCGTGATTCGACGCGAGATCGATCAGATCGCCTTCGCGTGAGATCCCTTCCCCATACATAATATCGAATTCGGTTTCGCGAAACGGCGGAGCACATTTGTTTTTGACTACTTTAACCCGCGTTCTGTTGCCGACCATCTTGTCGCCGTCCTTGATTGCTCCGATTCGCCGGATATCGAGGCGGACGCTCGCATAAAATTTGAGAGCCTTGCCGCCAGTCGTCGTTTCCGGCGAGCCGAAAAAGACGCCGATCTTTTCGCGAAGCTGATTGATGAAAATGAAGGTCGTGCGTGAATTAGCGACGATCGCGGTGATCTTTCGGAGAGCCTGCGACATCAGGCGGGCCTGCAGGCCGGGAAGCGAATCGCCCATCTCGCCGTCGAGTTCGGCACGCGGCACAAGGGCGGCGACCGAATCGATCACGATCACATCCACGCTGTTCGATCGCACGAGCGTTTCGGCGATTTCCAAAGCCTGTTCGCCCGAATCGGGCTGCGAGATAAGCAATTCGTCAATATTGACGCCCAATTTCCCGGCATACTCCGGATCCATCGCGTGTTCCGCATCGATATAAGCCGCAATACCGCCGGTTTTCTGCGCCGATGCGACGACGTGCAGGGCAAGCGTCGTTTTACCAGAACTCTCAGGGCCGTAGATCTCGATAATCCTGCCGCGCGGCAAACCGCCAACGCCAATAGCTACGTCGAGGCTTAAACATGTGGTCGAGATCGCTCCGGCCTCTTCGTGCGGTTTTTCGCCCAACCGCATGATAGACCCTTTCCCGAATTTCTTTTCGATCTGCAAAAGCGCAGATTCTATTGCTTTACCTTTATCCATGGATGTTTTTGCTGCGTCTACCGCCATTTTGTATTGCTCCTTATTTTTTATTGTGCGTTCGAGTCTCAATAGAGAACATTAGCACAGAAATACGCATAAGTGAAATCGTGTTGCACAAATGAAACAAATAGTTTTCCGGTAATAAATGAGGTTCGGGCCTTACGCGAGTGAAATTTGAGCCAGCGTAAAGGATATTGTCTAAAATAGCAACCAGCGAAGCCTTGGCAGGATATTTCTCCTCATCCGATGGAACATATTGTCGAAAATCCTTTGACTTGCGAATGAATTCGGTTAGAATCCGAGGTGAGTTAATTCGGTTATAAAATCAATAAATAGAGTCATCCCGCAATTTTATGAAAGCTTGCCGTTTTTTTGTGCTTGTTTGTTTTGCTGTTCTGATTTTCCTTCCGCACTTCGCCTCCGCGAAAGACGAATGGCTGCAGGTGCGGTCGAAGAATTTCAATCTTATAGGCGACGCGTCGGAAAAAGACATCCGCAAGGTTGCGACAAAATTCGAGCAGTTTCGCGAAACCTTCCGGCTGCTTTTTAGCGGTGCCAATCTCAGCTCGCCGGTTCCGACCAATGTTATCGTTTTTAAGAGTAATGCTTCGTATAAACCTTTCAAGCCGAAACGTTCCGACGGGAAGATCGATACTTTCGTCGCCGGTTATTTTCAGGCTGGCGAAGACGTAAATTACATAACGCTTTCGGCAGACGGGACGGACGAAGATATGTACGGTACGGTATTCCACGAGTACGTGCACTTCATCGTAAATTCCAATTTTGGTAAGTCGGAAGTTCCGCCGTGGTTTAACGAAGGCCTGGCGGAATACTATCAGACGTTTGTGATCGAAGAAGACCAGAAGGTAAAGCTCGGTTTGCCACAGGGCGGTCATTTGAATCTGCTCCAGCAAAATAAACTGGTTCCGCTAGATACTTTTTTCAAGGTCACCAACTATGCTCTTCATCAAAACGCTAATCATTCACGCAGCATTTTCTATGCCCAATCATGGGCGCTAATGCATTACCTGATAGCAAACGGGAAGAATGACGGGCTTTCAAAATTTCTGACGCTTTCGGTGAAAAATGTGCCGCAGGAAAAAGCATTTCAGGATGCTTTTCAAATGGATTATGCGCAAATGGAGAGGGAACTGCGGAAATACGTCGGGCAGGCGAGTTATAAATACAGTCTGGTGACGTTCAAAAACAAGCTGTCGTTCGAAAGTGAAATGCAGACCTCGCCGTTGTCCGAGACGGATACCAACGCCTATGTCGGGGATCTTCTTTATCACACCAACCGAGCCGATGATGCCGAGCCTTATTTGCAGAAGGCGTTGAATCTGAAACCCGATTCGAGCATGGCAAATACGACGCTCGGCATGGTCAAGATTAAGCAGCGAAAATACGCGGACGCCAAGGCCTATCTCGAAAAAGCTATCGCCCAGGACCAGAAAAATCATCTCGCTTTCTATCGCTACGCATATCTTTTGAGCCGCGAGGGGCGAGATGAATTCGGTTACGTTGCCGAGTTTCCAAAAGAAAAGACAGCCACGATGCGCGAAATGCTTAAGAAAGCCATCGCGATCAATCCGGGCTTTACAGAAAGCTATGAAATGCTCGCGTTCGTCAGCCTTGTCAGCAACGAAGGGCTCGACGAAGCCGTTACGCTGATGCAGAAAGCATTACAATACCAGCCCGGAAATCAACGTTATGCCATGCGGATGGCCGAACTTTATTTGCGGCAGAAGAAATTCGATCAGGCTGCGGTGCTCGTCGATAAGGTCGCAAAAACTGCCGACGAAGCAGAAATAAAATCCCGGGCCGAAAACTTGGTTGGGCAGATCGCGCAGCAAAAGGAATTTGATGCCCGCAACGCAGAATCACGAAAAAAATATGAAGAAGCGGTCGCGGCCGCCGCAAAAGGCGGCGGCGCTCGGCCCATGCTGATTAGACGTACGGACGGCAAAGTTCCTACGCCGGAAGAACTCGAAAAGGCAAAAAACGAATTTGAAATTCGAGAGCTGAACCGCGAATTGGCGCAGGCCGGGCCGGATCAAAAACAAATTCTCGGACACCTTCAAAAGATCGAGTGCAAGGGCGGAAAAATCACGTATTCGATTAAAACCGACACCGAGGCTTTTACGCTTTCCAGTAAGGATTTTCAGGGATTGACGCTGATGTCTTACATCGTGAACGACAAAGAGGTCGGTTGCGGGTCTGACCTTTCAGCGATGCTTGCCGTGCTGGTTTATAAACCCAAAACCGCCCAGAAAGATCCAAGTCGGGGCGATCTGGTTTCGATCGCGTTCGTGCCGGCGTATTTCAGATTTGTCGATTTAACCGCCGAGATCGATAATGTCGCTGCCGCCGGGCCAGGTGAGCCGAACGAAACCATCCTGATAACAGATGAAGGGCCGCCGCGTCCGGCGTCCAAAGACGACATGGCCGCTATGCAGCGGGCGGCGATGATGAACCATATCAAGCAATCCCTGCGCCAGCCGCTGGAGGGCGAAAAACGGGAAATGGCATTCATCGAGAAATCCGAATGCAGCAATAAGGGTGCGTTTTTCTTTTTCAGGACGGATGCCGCTCTATTGAAATTGTCGAATCCAACGCCGCAAACGCTTCCGATGAAAGCGTTTACGCAGGACATCGAGAACCTGCAGATCGGCTGCGGAATGACGGCCGTCGAAATTCCCGTCATTATCACCTACAAGGAAATTCCGGACAAAAAAACGAAGACAAACGGCGAGTTGATAGCTTTGGAGTTTGTCCCGAAGAGTTTCGTACTCGAAAAGTAAGTGAGAAGTCAGAATTAGAATTGCAAATCCAACTTCGCTTCTCATTCCTAACTTCTGCCTTCTGTTGTCACATTC
>JACMMN010000333.1 GCA_014379075.1 Pyrinomonadaceae bacterium
CGGTTTGGGAACTGGCGGGCAACGAAACCGACACGATGATCGGCTATCACGCCGTTTCGGTTATCGCCGACGCGGTGGCGAAAGGCATCAAAGGTTTCGATTACGAAAAAGCGTTTGCGGCGGCGTAGGCTTTTTCGTAGTCGAAGCCCTTGATGCCCTTTGCCATTGCATCGGCTATCACCGAAACGGAGTGGTAGCCGATCATCGTGTCCGTTTCTTCGCCCCACAGCTCCCAAACCGGCAGCCGTCCGCCCTGTTCGTATTGGCGGATAAATGTATTGATAAAATCGACCGTCCGCTTCTGGTCGATGATCGTATAAAGCGGATGCGCGGCGCGGAATGTGTCCCAGAGCGAAAAGACGGTGTACTGCTCGCCGGAACGCAGGCTGCCAGCCTGCATGTCTTTTCCGCTTCGCAGGCTGGTAGCCTGCGTTCCGACAGACTGCACCTTCCCGTCGTGCCCAATGTATCGACCATCCACATCGTTAAATACATTCGGCTGGATCATCGTGTGATAAAGCGCGGTGTAGAAATTTGTTGTTTGATCTTTAGTGCCGCCTGATACCTCGATCTTGCCCAACTCTTTATTCCACGCCGCTTTCGCATCCGCACGGACTTTATCGAAATCCCAGCCGGGAAGCTCGGCTTCGAGATTTTTGCGTGCCCCTTCGATTGAGACGGATGAGATCGCAACTTTCATCAATACCAATTCATCGCCGTTTGTCGCAAACTGAACTCCGCCCTTTATGTGGGCCTTCCGAATACCATAGCTCGTTGCAACGGCCGTATTGCCTAAAATTCTCGAATAATTATTTATCTTAAACGGCCGCGAAAATTCAACAACAAAATATACTGTTTGATTGCGAGCCCACGATGATGATCGACGGTGACCTTCGATGCGATTTCCATTGACTATGTTAAGCTCAGAATCCAGAAGTCCGTCACGCCACTTTAGATCGAGAATAATGTTTGCCTTATCGGTTTTCGGAAATGTGTAGCGGTGAAACCCGACGCGCGGCGTTGCAGTCATTTCGGCGAGAATGTTGTTATCATCCAGCTTTACAGAATAATATCCCGGCTCTGCCTTTTCGTTTGCGTGCGAGAATTTCGAGGCGTAGCCGTTTACCGATTTATCGCCTTCTTTTGCTTCAAACTGCGGCTCGCCGATTGTTGGCATGAACAGAATATCGCAACCGTCCGGGATGCCGGTGCCGCTCAGGTGAGTGTGCGAAAAGCCGTAGATCGTGTCGTCCGAATAATGATAGCCGCTGCTGCCGTCCCAATTATCGACGCGCGTGTCCGGCGAAAGCTGCACCATCCCGAACGGCATCGTCGCTCCCGGAAACGTGTGCCCGTGCCCGCCGGTGCCTATGAAAGGATTGACGTGACGCGTAAAATCACGCGGCTGTGCAAACGAGATAAGGCAAAGGGAAAATAAAGCGGCAGACAAAGAAAGGAATTTCATAAGTCTCGATAGGAACTTTAGTTTAGAGGATCGCCAGAAAATCTTTTAGTTCATCCGGCAGCGGTTGGACGAATTCCATTTTTTCTTTTGTTTCGGGATGTATAAACGACAATTTCTCGGCGTGTAGGAAAAATCTGCCGAGCGAAGTAAGCGCGTGGCGAATTTTTGAATCGGCGACGGTGTTGTCGCGGCCTTCGTTATAGTTTGCGTCGCCGGCGACCGGGTGGTTTATCGATGCCAAATGCACACGAATTTGATGTGTTCGGCCGGTTTTTATTTCGACATCGAGAAGGGTGAATTTTTCAATTCGCTGGCGGACTTTCCACAAAGACAGGGCATGACGGCCGCTTTGGGCGATCTTCATTCGCGTGCGGTTGTGCTTGTCGCGGGCGATCGGCGAATCGATCTTGCCGGTGTTGTCGTGCGTCGCTCCGTGGACGAGAGCTATGTAACTTTTGAACACTTCACGGTTTCTAAATTGATCGGCGAGAGCTTCATGCACCGCTTCGTTTTTTGCGATAACGATCAGGCCGGACGTGTCTTTATCGAGGCGATGGACAAGGCCGATCCTCGACCTCAGGTTTCCGATTCGCGATTGTTCATCTGTAGAGTTCTCAAAATCCAGATCGGCTTTCGCCATGCCGAAATGGAAAGCGAGAGCATTCGCCAATGTTCCGCTGTGGACTCCGGCACCGGGATGGACAACCATTCCGGCGGGTTTGTTGACGACGGCAAGCTGGGCGTCTTCGTAAACGATTT
This sequence comes from Pyrinomonadaceae bacterium, assembly GCA_014379075.1. Lineage (GTDB taxonomy): Bacteria > Acidobacteriota > Blastocatellia > Pyrinomonadales > Pyrinomonadaceae > OLB17. Next base: position 2,225 of record JACMMN010000333.1, read on the forward strand.
CGAGCGGAATATCTTCCGGTTCGAATTTGGCGGCGGCTACGTCGATCAGCTCGACCTCGATCTCATCCGCTTCTCGAATACGGTGCGAAGATTTGACCGACTTTTCGTTGACCAGCACATCGCCGTCGGTCACCAGCCGCTGCAGCCGGGCACGCGACCACGATTCGATATGTTCGGCGAGAAACGCATCAATGCGCTTTCCTGAATCGGGTTCGGAAACGGTGAAATTTAGAATGGGTGTTTCTTCGGAAACTTCGGAAATATTATTATTCAACTTTGACCTTTGTTTATTTTACAGCGTCAGCGAGTAATTCTACGGCTGACGCGTTCGACGTTCCGAATGCCCGCTTTTGCCAGTCCGGCAGCAGCGAATCGATCACCAGAAACAGCGCGAAGCCTTCATCCTGCGACCAGTATTTGCCGCTGCGGCGAATCAGTTTCGTCGCATCGGCAACGCTCACTCCCTCGATCATCGCCGATTGGAACGCTGCCCAGTTTGCCGCGCCTTCCATCGTCAGGAAAATATCTTCTATCTCAGAATACACCTTGTTTGGGCCGCTATAAAATTTGGTCCGCCGTTCCCGTATAATTTCCAGAGCCTTTTTCGCTAAATTCCGCTTTTCCTTCGTCCTGGTTTCGGCAATCGCTTGGTAAAGCAGGGCGTGTTCCGATTCGTAAAGTTTGCGAAAATATGCGTTGGCGCCAAAAGTGTTTTGAACAACATCGTCGTTAAAATTTTTCACCTCCGGAAGCTGTTTTTCGAGGATGTCCAATCTTGCGTGAAAATTCCGGTGATAAGTGTGCGTCAATTCATGCACGACGACGCTCCGCACCAGCGTATCCAGATTTTTCTCGGCCTTGAGATTTACATCGTTTCGCCAGATCGACGGCAGAGCAGCAGCCAGAAAAGACTTTTTGCCGCCCGCGTAAGTTGAAGCGAACGTGATCAAACCAGCCGGAATTTCTTCTCTGTTAGGCATAGTTATCTTACCGTCGTGTTTGATGACGGAAATATTAAATGACTCGCCGCCGATCACCTGTTTTTTAAAAGATCCGGCGGAGAAAGAAGAATCGGGATCGACGTGAATAACGCAGGATTCGTCAAAGAATATCAGCCACGGCCTGTCGGCGGACGGGATTTTTAAACTATCTTTACGAACTTTATCCCAGGTGCCAAAGGTTTGTTCGAGCCACGGAAAAACGTTCCTTGTGTTGCAGGCCTGTTCCTGGCCGAATGCAGAAGCGGCCAATAAAACTGATAACAAAATCGGAATGGCTAATCTTCTACCTAAGCCCAGGATTTTCATATTTGAACATTAGCATCGACGGTTTTAGCGGCGCGAAGCCGCATAACCATAAATACGGCCGCACCGATGGCGACCACAACGCTGACTATCTGCGAGGTGGAAAGGCCGGTCAATGTCGTGAGTCCAAACAGATCGCCACGCGGGTCGTCGCGGACGAATTCTATTAAAAATCGAAAGATCGAATAGATAATTCCGTAAGCGATCAATACCTGACCGTCGAATTTTTTGTGGCGGTGCAGGTAAACGAGCAGGCCGAAAACGATCAGCATCGCGAACGATTCGTAGAGCTGCGTCGGGTGCAGGTAAAGAGCTTCGCCACTCGGGCCGAACGTCGGGACGCCGGTGTATTGATGCCCGGCCTCGGTAAAATGGACGCCCCACGGCAGATCGGTGTGCTTTCCCCAACAGCAGCCGGCGGCAAAACAGCCCTGTCGCCCGAACGCCTGGCCGAGAGCAACGCCGGGCGCTAATGCGTCGGCGACTTTCCAGAATGGAAGCTTGTAAAATCGAATTAAAATTACGACGGTCAAAAATCCGCCAAGAAAACCGCCGTAATAAACGCCGCCGGAACGTAGAAAATCGAGCGTAAAGATCTGAACGTTGTCTTCGACCAGAAACATCAGCAGCTTCGAGCCGAGCAAACCGCCGATCAGTGTCCACAAACCAAGATCGTATATCCGCTCGCGCGGCAGTCCATCGCGAGCCGCCAGCCGCGATGCCACAAAAAGAGCAAGCAGCATCCCGACCGCAAGGAAAATGCCGTAGGTAGTGACCGGGAAATTGCCGATTTTGAATAGCTCAGGGTACATAATATGAGTGGGCAATTTAGGCAGAAACACGACCGGTAGGAAGTGTGTTGCTTAGTCACGCGGCAACAGTTTCATTGCTCGTTCCGTTGAACTGTGGCCACTTGCAAAGAAAAGTTCATAAATTCCCCAAAGTAATAAAAGAATTGCCCCCAAACAAATGCTCAAAAATGCAATACCGATACTGGCAAAGTCACAGGCAAGGCAAACCGCTCCATCGTAATACGCCTCGATAGCTTCCGTCGTCTGCATATCCGGCGGAAGCTGCTGTCGAGCTTGATTTTCTAAAATCTCCATTACGCTGATACCAAGGATTCCCAATCCAAAGCAAAAAAAAAATTTTCTTCCGGTGGTCATAAATTGAACACACTCCCTACCGGTCGTGTTTCTGCCCTTGATCCGTTTGCTTCTTGGTCAGGAACATATCCAGGATCATTAATCCCGCTCCAATCACTATTGCCATGTCGGCGACATTAAATGTCGGGTAATGCCACGCTCCGAACTGCACATCAATATAATCGATAACGAAACCGAGCCGCATGCGGTCGGTGACGTTCCCGACGATCCCGGCGAGCAGCAATGCGAGAGCTCCTAAAATACGGTCGTCGGCACGAGGCGTCCGCCAGAAAAAATAGAGCACCAGCCCGGCGGCGACAAAAGCCACAGCTGAAAGCCCGAAACGCCCGGCATCGCCGTGATCGTCAAGCATACTGAAGGCAACGCCGGTATTTTGAGCGTACGCAAAATTCAAAAGTCCTGGAATGACGGAAATATCGTCGCCGTTGCGCAAGGTGCGGACGGCCCAGGCCTTCGTCACCTGATCGACCATAAAAACCCCGCCTGCTATGACGAGGTATCCGAGTTTCCAGAAAATATCTTTTTTATTCACTGAGTTTTTGCCGCTGCGGGCGGTGTTTTAGGTTCGGCGTAAAATACCTTGCTTACTATCTTCCATTCGCCGTTTATTTTCAGCAAGGACATATAATCGACAAATCTCACGGCCGGATAATCCAATACTATTTTGGCACTCGCCGCGTTCCCGGCGATGTCAATGCTCTCGATCGAGCGCTTGCGCTTGTCTTCATCAGCGGCCTGTTTGCCGTTAAATCCGGCAATGAACTCCGTAAAGCTGCGCGTCGAGTATTTGCCCTCACGAATCCAGATCAAATTGCCTTCGGTATGAAGAGCTTTTTTCATGATCTCGCCGTCACCGGTCGCCTGTGCTTTGATGTAATTTTCAAGCGGAACTTTGACCGCTTCTTTTTCATCGGCCTGCGCGAAGGCAAGATTTACGAATACAAGCAAGAACAATGAAGCGAAAACAAGGCTGGTTTTTCTCATATAAATTCTCCTAAAAGCTATCTAAAATTAAGTGATCGACTCAATTTACGATATCTATTCGGTTACAGTTTCAACAACTATTCTCCCATATAAGGAAAAATCGCCTTCGGTGCCTTAAATTCGCTCGGCCAATCGGCGAAGCAAACATCGGTGCAACCAATCGCATAAACCGTGACCTTCCACTTTCCGCCGGTTTTTTTCAGCAAAGCGAAGAAATTGTGGTCGAATGCACCCGAATCAACTGCATCCCAGTATTTTGTGTTGCGGTAATTCGGCCTCCCGCCGCTCGTTGTCTGCGGTGTTCCGCTCAGATATGCCCAATTTCCCTGCACTTTGAAATGGTCAGCCGCGAAGACGATCCTTTGCTTCAGATCGCGTTCGACCGGAATGCGGAGTGCGTTCATGATCGCCGTTCGCTCGACGGAGCCTTTTTCGGGCGTGTATACGGATTGGGCGGTAATAGATAAAAACGCCGCCGTCATCACGGCCGAAAGGATAATAAGTCTTCTAAGCATATCGGTTTAGTTCTGAGTTCAAACTTTAGTTTGTCTTATGCTTAACAAAGGAGCACGCTAAAGCGTGAACTCGTAACTCTAAGCTACCGCAGCTTTCTCGATTTCGTTCAACGCATCGAAACACCTTTCGCAAACTGTCGGATACTTCTCAAATTCCCCAACTCGCGTGGAATAATTCCAGCAGCGTTCGCATTTTTCGCCGTCGGCTTTTTGAATTTCGACCTTCATAGCTTCGCCTTCGTGAACTTCGACTTGCGAGACGATAAAGGTATAACGCAAGTTTTCGTAATAATCGAGTAGAAACATCGTCGTTTCCTTGTCAGCCGTCAAGATCACCTTTGCCTCGAGCGATGATCCGATCTGCTTGGCGATGCGGGCCTCTTCAAGCGCTTTCAGAACTTCGTCGCGGATCGAGAAAATTTGTTCCCAATTATTCAACAAAGTCGAATCAACCTCCGCAACGGCCTTTGGAAATTCAGCGAGATGTACCGACGCAAGTTTTTGATGCGGAAGGTTTTCCCACGCTTCATCCGACGTAAAAACGAGCATCGGCGACATCAGCCGGCTCAGAGTTTCCGTTATTTTATACAGCGCCATCTGCGCCGAACGCCGCTCCAGAGATTTCGGGGCGAAGATATAGAGCCTGTCCTTTATAATGTCGAAATAACGAGCCGAGAGCGTGACCGTGCAAAACTGATAAAGCGCGTGGTAAGCGGCCTGAAAGTCATACGATTCGTAGCCTTTCAAAACTTTCGCAGTCAGATCATCGAGGCTCGCGAGCGCCCAGCGGTCGATCTCAAGCATCTCGTTTTCGCTAACCGAATCGGTTTCGGGGTTAAATCCATCAAGATTGCCGAGCGCGTAACGGAGCGTGTTGCGGAATTTGCGATAGGCATCGACGATACGGGAAAGGATTTCGTCGGAGCAGCGCATATCCTGCGTATAATCGACCGCCGCCGCCCACAGACGGACGATCTCCGCCCCGGATTTTTCGACGATCTCATTCGGCGATATCGCGTTACCGGCGGATTTATGCATCTGCTTGCCTTCACCGTCCACCACCCAGCCGTGCGTGATCACCTGTTTGTAAGGCGC
>JACMMN010000334.1 GCA_014379075.1 Pyrinomonadaceae bacterium
ATACGATTTCTGTCTTGCGAAGATTTCGTCTTCAAAACAAAAAATGCGCACGTGTATTTTCGTAGAAATATCCTTTTCACTCGGTTTGCGAACAGCCTCGATAGGCCTCTATTGACCGGTCCGAAGAGAATATTCAAATTCGTAAAAATGCTCTGCGCCCTCGATTATGATCTTCATTTTTCCTGAGATGCCTTTTAGGTCGCCAGTGCCCGAATCGGGGACGACGGAGACATTCATTTCAAATTTGCCGCCCTGCATCGTACCCCAATGCTGCAAAACGAAACTGCCTTTCTTTCCATTCAAAGTTCCAGTCACGCGTTCCATGGCTACATAACCGCCGGAGCCTTCGATGGCGCCCTGGAACCCAAGCATTTGGCCTTTGCTGTTCGCGATAAGATCGCCGTTAAACTGCTTATCCAGGGACATCCTTCCAATGGCCGAGTCACCAACATTTTCTTCGGCTGGTTGCGGCGTTACTTTTACTTCAAAGGTTCCTTTTGCAATTTTGGACACTGATCTCTCCTTTGTATTTGCAGATTTTATTGCGGATTTAGTTTGCGCGTGGACATTACCGCCTATGCAGAGCAATAAGCAGAATGTTAAGCCATGTTTTTTAACGAATGTGGTTTTCATTATCTTATATTTTATCGGACATTTAGTAATGCAGCCTACGGTCGGGGCGCGTTGCGATCACAAATATTAAAGCGATAAGGGCGGGCAATGCCTGAGTTAAAAGGATCGATGTTTTCGCCGTTAAACCTCCGAATATTCCGGCGGTAACGATGCATAACAAAAAGAAGATCTTGATATCTTTCCGGTTTGCAAAAAGTCCCCAAAAGAGTCCGGCGGCGAGGAAGCCATTATAAAGCCCTTGATTCGCGGCAAGAGTCGCTGAAGAAGCCGACACTTCGGGCGTCATAGCAAATATTTCCCGGCCCACCGGATGATCCCAATAAAACATTTCCAGTACCAGTATTCCCACGTGAAGCAAAGCAACCGCCGTAACTAAAATATTTGCAAAGAGTTTCATCGGTCTCCTTAAATTTCGAAGGTCAGCCCGTTTTGGGTAAGAGGTTATGTATAGCGTAGAAGTCCGGGTTTCGCAAGCATCGGGGTTACTCGTCACAGCGCACAGTCCGTTCGTCACTTTTTGAAACTTTTAGTGTGATATCAGAGTATCATTACAACAATCTAAACCGCCGGGCTGGCAGCTCCGGCATAGGCAATAAAACATCAATGAATAATCTCTGGAGAGTTCCCTCGGGCTTGCCCACCAAATCTATGAAAAGAACGACGACGATCAAATCGATTATCGCACTGGCACTGATGCAGGCGATCTTAGTGCCGAATCTGCTCCTGGCGCAGGGTACCGTGCCGGACATGAATGCGCAGATCCGCAAGGAAGGCATGGAAAATTCGCAGATATTGAAAACGCTTCATGTCCTGACCGACGTATACGGGCCGAGGCTGACGGGCTCGCCGAATCACAAAGCCGCCGCGGAATGGGCGGCAAAAGAGATGACATCCTGGGGCTTTGAAAATGCCGCTCTGGAACCTTGGGACTTTGGACATCCGGGTTGGGTAAATGAACGCGCTTCGGGTTTTATTACTTCGCCGGTGCAGGATTCGCTGGTTTTTGAGGTGCTGGCCTGGACGCCCGGAACAAAGGGCATTGTAAGCGGCTCGGCAGTGCAGCTGCAATTGCCAACGCGCCCGACACAGGAAGAATTGACCTCATATTTTAACAGTGTGAAAGGCAGCCTGTCGGGAAATATGGTGATGATCGGTAATCCGGCGAAGATCGCTGTAAATTTCGAACCGCCCCCGAAGAGAATTGCTGACGAGTTGCTGAAGAAAAGACTCGATCCCAACACTCCGGCTCCAGTTGCCCCGCAACCGCCCCCGGTTGCGGTCGATCCAAAACCGAACGCTTTGACCTTCGCCCAGGTTAACGACCAGCTCGACAAATTCCTGATCGACAGCGGCGTTGCCGTCCGGATCACCGATGCGGGACGTGAACATGGACAAATTCGGGCTTTTAATAACCGCACCTTCGACGTGACGAAAGTCGTCCCAACGATCGTACTGCGAAATGAAGACTACGGCCGCATCTCGCGTCTGCTGGCAGACAAGCGAACCGTCAATCTCGAATTCGATATCCGAAACAAGGTCATTCCCGAAGGCACGACTTCCTTTAATACCGTCGGCGAGATCGTCGGCACCGATAAAAAGGATGAGGTCATCATGCTCGGCGGGCATCTCGATTCATGGCACGCGGCGACCGGTGCAACCGACAACGCTATCGGCTGTTCGATAATGATGGAAGCGGCGCGAATTTTGAAAGCGATCGGTGTGAAGCCACGGCGAACGATCCGCGTAGCGCTTTGGAGCGGGGAAGAGCAGGGATTGCTCGGTTCGCAGGCTTATGTGAAAAAGCATTTCGGTTCGGCGGAAACTCCGACCGCCAATTACGCTAAGTTCGGCGGTTATTTCAATATTGATTCGGGAACCGGAAAGGCGCGTGCGTTTAGTGTTTTCGGCCCGCCCGAAGCCGCAGCTCCTTTGCGGGACATCGCTTCGAAGTTTGAAGATTTTGGAATCCTCGGTGCAAGTGCTACCAAAAGCCGAGGACTCGGCGGATCGGATCACACATCTTTCAATCAGGCCGGATTGCCCGGGATCGGTGTTAATCAGGATCCGATCGAGTATTTCACGCACACCTGGCACACCAATCTCGACACCTATGAAAGGATTGTCGAGGATGATGTAAAAAAATCAGCCGTGGCGATCGCCGCCGCTGTGTATCAATTGGCGATTCAGGACGAACTGCTTCCGCGTTTTAAAGCCGGTGAAATGCCTGCGTTGCCGACGGCCCGGAATTAGAGTGCAGTAGGCAGCGGTGGTAGGCGGTGAAAGAATTTATCGCTGCCTACGGCTGCTGTCTGCCGCCAACTTTTTATACGAAGGGCAAATATCTGCCAAAACGCATTCCGTGCATTTGGGGGAACGCGCGTGACAAGTTTGGCGTCCGTGAAAGATCATCAAATGCGGGAACAGGATCCAATAGCTTTTGGGCACAAGTTTTTCCAGGTCTTTTTCAATCTTCTCGGGCGTTTTTTGCGTCGTCAAGTTTAGCCTTTGCGAAAGTCGGGAGACGTGAGTGTCCACTACGACACCCGACGTAATGCCGAATGCATTTCCGAGCACCACATTGGCTGTCTTTCGGGCGACACCGCCGAGTGTCAGTATTTCATCCATCCTCTGCGGAATTTTTCCTCCATAAACATCCATTAAACGAGCACTTGCGGCTTTTATGTTCTTCGCTTTATTCCGAAAGAAACCGGTAGAATGAATATCGCGTTCTAGTTCCTCCTGCGAAACATCGACAAAATCCTGAGGGACCCGATATTTGCGGAACAGCGTCGCGGTCACGATGTTAACCCGAGCATCGGTACATTGGGCAGATAGTATCGTCGCGATCAGCAGTTCGAACGGATTGGAATGAACCAGGGCGCAGTGGGCGTCGGGATATGCCTTTTCGAGCCGTCTAATTATCTCGGCTGTGCGTTGTTTTTTGTTGGCGATCACGTGACAAGGCTAAAAAAGAAACCCGCAAAATGCAAATTTGAATGCGATTGGGTAGAATCTGGTAAGAAATTAGTTGTAAGTTGCCGGTGATCAGTTTCAGTTAAGAAGCCTGGGCCATCCTGCCTCGCTGTTGGCATTAGGCCGCGGCGATCTTATTTTTCTCTCGTTGCTTCCGGTTCCCTTATTTCGTAGGTAAAGTCTTCTCTTCGCCCACGGAATATCAGGAACGGGAAAGAATAAATGAACATGAAACAGCGTACACAAGCGGCATTGGGGAACTTTCCGAGGGCCAAGCTAAACATTAGCGCAAGGCATATTCTTTTACCGATAGCTGAAAACCGATCATGAAAGTTCCTTTACTTGACCTGACAGAACAAAACCAGCTTTTGCGCCCAGAGATAGAAGCGGCTTTGGGCCGGGTTTTGGACACAAACGGTTTTATTCTCGGCTCTGAAGTAAAGGCTCTTGAAGGCGAACTTGCCGATTATTGCGGAACGAAATATGCGATCGGATGCGCATCCGGAACCGATGCTTTATTGCTCGCACTAATGGCTCTCGATGTAAAAGCGGGTGACGAAGTTATCACCACGCCATACAGCTTTTTCGCGACGGTTAGCTGTATTACGCGGCTCGGTGCGATCCCGGTTTTCGTCGATATCGATCCGGAAACTTATAATCTCGATGTTTCTAAGATCGAGGCAAAGATCACGGAGAAAACTAAGGCAATTCAGCCGGTGCATTTGTACGGACAATGCGCGGATATGAGGGCACTCCGAAGGCTTGGCCACAAATACGGAATCCCGCTTGTCGAAGACGCCGCACAGGCGATCGGTGCCGAGGAGTATGGTTTGCGTGCCGGATCAATGAGCCAGATCGGCTGCTTCAGCTTTTATCCCTCGAAAAATCTTGGCGGGATGGGCGACGGCGGTTTTATGACAACGGACGATGACGATCTAGCACGAAAACTGTTTGCCCTGCGGGTTCATGGTTCTGAAGAGCGTTATTATCACAAATGGGTCGGGTTAAACTCTCGGCTCGACGGATTTCAAGGTGCGGTTTTGCGGGTGAAACTGCCGCATCTCGATAATTGGTCCGACAAACGCAAGGAAAATGCTGACAACTATCGAGATCTGTTCATCGATGCCGGGCTAACGGAGGAAGTCGGACTGCCAGTCGAACGAGAAAATGTCCGACATATCTACAATCAATTTGTCATTCGCGTGCCGAATCAGCGGGACAAACTTCAGGCGTTTCTAGCCGAAAGAGATATAGGTACCGATATTTATTACCCGGTGCCGCTACATTTGCAGGAATGTTTTGCCTATCTGGGCACCGCGGAAGATGACTTTCCGGAATCGGAAAGGGCTTCGCGGGAGACACTGGCTCTGCCGATCTTCCCAGAATTGAAACCCGAACAGCAGGAATATGTTGTTGATAAAATAGCGGAATTCTATAGCGGCCTCAATTAATTTTCAGTGACAAAACCTTTCCTTATTCTAGATTCCAAAAGCACGAAAGGACGAATCGCCGTGGCGGTGGCAGTTGTTATTGCGCTCTTGTTTATTTGGTTCGGCGTACGTTTGCAGATCGGAAATATGCTTGCAGAACTCACTTCACCCAATCAGGACAATTCGGTGGAAGTCGGCAGCTTCGCCGCGACGCTATCTCCGCACGATCCGCTCCCGAGATGGCTTGTCGCCACCAAACAGAAACAAATATTCAGCCCTGAAAGCACCGTGGCTTCACTTGAAAATTTTGAAAAGGCTGTGCGGCTGGCTCCAAACGATTTTCGATGGTGGATAGAACTTGGGCGTGCATTGGAACAATCGGACAGGCCCGAAGATGCGGAAAAAGCGCTCCGTCAAGCAGTTTTGCTTGCTCCTGCCTACACATTTCCGCGATGGCAGCTCGGCAATTTTTATCTTCGACAAGAGCGGCCGGATGAATCATTCGCTGAGTTGATAAAGACCGCCGAAAAAAGCACGGTTTACCGGGACCAGGTTTTTTCACTCGCCTGGGATTATTTCGATAACGATACCGCGAAGGTCGAGGAATTAGCGAACAGTACACCCGAAAGCCGTGCGAGTCTTGCGAAATTTTATGCTTCGAGAAGCAGGCCGAAGGATTCACTGAGAATTTGGAATATGCTGGACGACGGACAAAAGGCTCAAAACGCAAGTGCGGCCAAGGTGATCGCAAAGATCCTGATCGATAAGGTCTTGTTCAATGAAGCGGTGGAATTCGCGAGACAATCCGGATCGGATCCGGACGCCAGATCCGAAACAATAACGAACGGCGATTTTGAGAATCCGATCGCCGTGACGGAGGATTCCTTATTTGGCTGGAAAATAAACCGCACCGTGGGAGGAGTCGATACCGCGGCCGATTCCACTGTAAAACGCAAGGGTACAAGGAGCTTAAAGACAACTTTTCGAAACTTTGAAAAGCCGATGGTGTATACGATTCACCAAACCGTTTCGCTCGAAACTCAGGGCAGCTATCGGCTGAATTTCTGGGTTCGCACGGAAAATTTGAAAAGCGGCGGGCCGCCCTTTCTTGAGATCGCGGACTGCCGCAACGAAAAGGTTGTAAAGTCTAGCATCCCATTTCCAGTCGGTACCAGCGATTGGCAGGAAATATCGGTAGAGTTTATCGTGCCTGAAGGCTGCCAGGGAATCGTGGTTAGAACCACCCGCGTATATTGCGGTGAACAATGTCCTTTGGTAGGTACGTTTTGGTACGACGATTTTAATATCGTCAGGCAGTAACATCAGTTCTTTATGACTTTGGCAAACAAGATCGCGTTCGTACTGCTTTGCGCGGCAATCATCTTTACAACCGTCGTTTACGGGGCCGTTCATCAACCGGTCATTGCACTGGTCTATGTGATGTTTGGAGGGATGTTGGTCCTTTGGGCAATCGACGGATATATTACCGGGTCGATGCGGTTTAGTTCCAGCCACCTCCAAATCCCGATTATTTTGACGGTCGTATACGGGGTGATTCAGATCATTCCGTTTGGAACGATCACCGAGACCGGTGGAATTCAGGGAATATCGCGTACGATCTCGCTTGACCCTTTTTCTACTCAGGCGACGGTGATCCATCTGTTGGGACTGTTTTTATTTTTTGCGGTATCGCTGACGTTGATCGATTCCGCTTCCAGATTACGTAAACTCGTTATCGTCATTACAGTTTTTGGTTTTATTTTCGCTTTTTATGCGATATTGCAGGCGGTATTGAGCCCGGACAAGATCTACGGAATTTATGAAAGGCGTGAGGTTGCTCCGTTCGGATCGTTTGTGAACAGGCATAATTTTGCCGCATACATGGAAATGACGCTTAGCCTGCCTATGGGCCTTTTATTCGTCGGCGCGATTGCAAAGGACAAGCGTCTGCTTTACTTTACCGCCATAGGCTTAATGGGTGTTGCATTGCTTTTGAGCGGATCAAGGGGCGGATTCGTCGCCTTTCTTGCGGAGGTGATATTTTTATTTATACTGACGACACCGGCACGCAGCGGTCGAAAGCTGTATCTAAAATTGGGGCTGGTCGTGGTTCTCGTCGCGGCAATAATCGGCGGATCGTTCTTTGTCGGAGGCGAAAGCTCACTGACTCGGATTGCTGAGACGTCCGGATCGCAGAATGTAACGTCAGATCGTTCGCACATCTGGAGCGTTACGCTTAGGGTTATCGCAAACAGTTTTCCTCTCGGTGCCGGACTGGGAAGTTTTGGGGCAGCATACACCGCCTTTGATACCCGCAGCGGGGCGGAAAGGGTCGAGCAGGCTCACAACGATTATCTTCAGATCGCGGCGGATGCGGGGATAATCGGAATTTTATTAGGTTTGTTTTTCGTGTTCACGCTGTTCCGGGTAGGGATCAAAGCCGCAAAATCTGACAATACTTATAGACGCGGGGTTGCCGTCGGAGCTCTTGCCGGATGTTTTGCAATTCTGATACACAGCATTTTCGATTTTGTCCTTCACACGACTGCGATAACCGTGCTCTTTCTCACGCTCGTCACGCTGATCGTCGCCAGCCGCAATCGTTATGAGGATGATATTGAGGAATTGGAAGGCAGAAAAATAAAGAGAAAAAGGTCTTCGAGCGTTGCTTCGATCTCATCCGCGAAGCGAAATTCGCTTCCGTAAACGCCAATGGCTATAAATCGCTATCCGCCGTCTTTAGTTTCGACTGTGAACGAAGCATGCTGAATATGTACCAGACGATTCCGTGCGACACATACGCTACGGATAAGATAAGCAAAACGTAGTTTGAATAAAGCCACATCAGCATGCCGCCCGCCGCGATCAGCAAAAGCAGATACAGATTTCGTCTCCCTGTGCCGACCGTCTTCATGCTTGAGTAACGGAGCGTGCTCACCATAAGAACGCCTAGTACCGCGATCAGGACCATGATCAGAAGCGTGTAAAATCTCGCCAGCCCGCTCCCGTAAGAGCTAAGAGGCATGGGTGCAAAATGGACGATCGATGCGAGAAGTCCCGCGGCCGGCGGTATGGGAAGTCCAACGAAATTCTTTTTGTCGACTTTTGGCGTTCCTTCCTGCAATACTCTCGGCCTCGTGGCCTGCAAATTGAATCGTGCAAGCCGGAAAGTCCCGCACATCAGATACATAAACAGCAAAAAAACACCGAACGCGTGTTCCGTGCTGTTTTCGTGAAAAGTCGCCGCTATACCCCAACTGTAGATCAGGGCGATCGGTGCTATGCCGAAAGTAAGGACATCCGCCAGCGAATCGAACTGGACGCCGATCTCGGTCGCGGTTTTGGTCATCCGGGCGACGCGGCCGTCGAGAGTGTCGAAAAGGATTGCCAGGCCAATAGCGACGGCGGCATAATTGAAATAACCCTGGGCGATCTCGGGATGGGAAACGACGACCTGAAATCCGCGGATCGAGTACAAAACAGCAAAAAAGCCCATCCCGATATTCGCGGCCGTAAACGCCGTCGGGATTACGTACAAGCCTTTTTTAATACCTCGGTGAACTGTTTTATTCTCTTCGGTTTCCATAATTACAATTGACGCCGCAGGTCAGGCTGGGTCACGCCAGTCTGGCAATTACTGTTTCCCCGCCAACTACACGGTCGCCGATACCGACCAATATCTCAACTCCGGGCGGCATCAACAGGTCGGTTCTCGAACTGAATTTGATAAGCCCAAATTTTTCGCCCAGCTGTAATTCATCGCCTTCCTTGCTCCAGCATACGATGCGGCGCGCGACTATTCCTGCGATCTGTGTACACACGACCGTCATATTTTCGCCTTCGATCGTGATCGAATTGCGTTCGTTCGAAAAACTTGCTTGATTGCTTGTCGCCGGTGCTTTTTTTCCCCGGATATACTTCACATTTGTAACTTTTCCGGCAATCGGCGAACGGTTTATATGAACATCAAGCGGCGAAAGAAAAACGCTAACTAGTTTGCCCGCCTCATTTTCATCGATCCTGGTTACTTTCCCATCCGCTGCGGATACGACTATATTCTCGCCGCCAGGAACAATGCGGTGAGGATCGCGAAAAAAATAAGCCATGAATCCTGCGATCAAAACAAAAAAAACCGCGGCAGGCCACCACTGGAGAGCTCCAAAGACGAGGGCGAGAACTATCGGCGTAATAACAAAAGGGAAACCTTCTTTAACCATAATGTGCGGCAAACAGTCAATCCGTCGAAACCACTGATTGTCAGGCTGCCGTACACAATCTTACTTGAAAACCTAATATTTGGAAAATCCAAAAAAAAGCCCGATGTCGACAAACATCGGGCGAAAGGAGGATTGTATGAAGAAACTCTAACTACTAACTGCGGACCGGATTATCTTTAGCATAGCTGTAAGCACACCATCCTGAGATCAGATGCACAACCCAGCCAAGTAATCCGGCGGTTCCGATCCAGGAAACACCGGTTAAAACTAACCAGAGTATCCCAACTAAAATTCGGCCGTTGTAAATTTGTCCAACACCCGGAATCAAAAGACTCAGTATTCCTGCTAATATAGGTTCACGCATTGTTCAAATTACCTCCGCTATTTAATAACGAAGCGGAAACAGTTTTGTTCCCGAAAGTTTTTGCGGTAGGGCGGGATTGGCAGAATCACTGCGATAGCGGGTGGCCGGCGGCCTTTGTTTCGTAGTTGCTTTTGATTTGCCCTGCGGTAAGCCACCCGCTATCGCAGGTAGTTTGACTAATCGCAGCAAGCCTTGCAGTCTAATGTCCCATGATCTGATGCACGGCGAAATGAATCGCGAAAAACAAAGCGACACCCGCGAAGATGGATATCGACACGAGGGGGCGATGGCCTCCGTGGTGATTTACCTCAGGTATCAGATCGCTTGCGGCGACATAAAGCGTAACGCCGCTTGCAAGCGGCAGTGCATATGCGACGGAAAAGCCCAGACTGTTGCCGATAAAGTAAAAAAGCAGAACACCCGCAAGCGTGGTCGCTCCGAGTATAGAAGTGGCGATAAGGACTTCACGAAAACTCTTGCCGGCCGCGAGAATCATGGATCCGGTAGTAAATCCCTCCGGAAACTTGTGCAGGAAAACCGCGATAAAAACAAGAAATCCGACCCTGACATCGATCTGCGAAGCGGCCGCTATTGCAACGCCGTCAAAAAATGTGTGAATAACCAGTCCGCCCAAGCCGGAGTATGCCGAGGAAGATGAAATCAGGTTTTCCGCGTGGTCCTCTTCGCCGAGGTGAAAGTGCGGTGCTATCGTATGCTCGAAAAATTGTGTCAGTAAATATCCCGCGAGCAGCAGCAGCATCGGAATATAAAGGTTCTCGGCGTCTTCGATATGAGTTTTTTGCCACAGAACTACCGTCCTCGGGATGATCTCGATAAACGTCACCGCAAGCATAAAACCAGCTCCGAGGGCGAGTAAATATTTTAGACTCTTTTTATAATTCTCATTGATCTGCGATGGGAAAAGTATAAGGCCGCCGAGTATGTTCGCCAGGCCCGCGCCAGCTCCGAAGAGGAGAAGTTGAAGAAATGCCGAATCCATAACCAATGTAAAGGCTAAACTTTAACTCAAAATGATTCGAAATGAAAACAGTCCCATTCCGATAGGATAAATCCTCAAAACTCCTCAAGTTCTTTAAACACGTGATTAACAAAGTCTTTAAATTAGTTCTTGACATCAATTTCAGAATGGGCGTAATATGCATATTGGCATTCAGTAATTCCAACATCGGAATAAATGTCAAAACGGAGCTTTGTAAAGAAAGTGTTTAAATTCTTAAGCGCTTCCACGGAGAAGAATTCTGCAGCATATAACGCGAAATACTTGCTGATTTTCAAGAAGGCGGGCAAAAGCTAATTGAAAATTATCGCGTTAAATCCGACGACAATAATAAACTTCGTAAATTTGGCGGGTTGATCGTCAGGCTCTATTTGTGTCTTAAAATTCTGAAAGTCGTTCTTTGAAGATGGCAGAACATTTACACTTGCCGGTTTTGCTCAACGAAACACTTCAATTGTTGGAGCCGAAAAGTGACGGAATATTCGTAGATGCGACGCTGGGGCTTGGCGGACACGCTGAAGCGATCCTCAATATAGCCAATAATATTAAGGTCATCGGGATCGATCAGGACACAGAGGCCATCGCCCACGCCCGCAAGCGGCTTCGTAAATTTGGTGACAGGATAACTATCGTTCACTCGAATTTCATAGACATAAAGGAAGTTCTGAAGGCGTCCGGCCAAACGCAAGTGGACGGTATCTTGGCTGATCTAGGGGTTTCGTCTCTTCAGTTCGACAGCGGACAGCGTGGGTTCAGTTTCCGGTTCGACGCACCACTCGATATGAGAATGGATGCAGATTCGGGTGATCCGACGGCGGCCCAGATGTTGGCGGAATTTTCGGAAGAAGAGATCGCCAATATTATCTATCAGTACGGAGAAGAAAGATTTTCGCGGCGGATCGCCCGGCGAATTGTGTGGAAACGGGAAATTGGCGAACCGATAACGACCACCGCTGAACTGGCTGAGGCTGTTGAAAAGTCGGTAAAACGCAACCCGAAAGACAAGATACACCCCGCGACGCGGACATTTCAGGCTTTGCGGATCGCGGTAAATCGCGAGATTGAAATTTTGGAGCAATTTCTTATCGATTCGGTCGATAGTTTGAAAAATGAAGGCAGACTCGCGGTTATAACGTTTCACTCCCTCGAAGACCGGATCGTTAAACAAACGCTCCAAAAACTGTCGGGAAAATGTTTTTGTCCGCCGCGAATCCCGCAATGCATGTGTGGGGCGGTTAGAAGAGTTGAGATATTGACACGGAAACCGACGGTCCCGACCGAAAGTGAGATGCGGGAAAATCCGCGGTCGCGAAGTGCCAAGCTACGAGCCATTAGGAAACTGAGTTAGTGAAAAACGTCCGACGCCCAACACGGAGAAAAGTTATGAGAAA
Source organism: Pyrinomonadaceae bacterium (assembly GCA_014379075.1). Taxonomy (GTDB): domain Bacteria; phylum Acidobacteriota; class Blastocatellia; order Pyrinomonadales; family Pyrinomonadaceae; genus OLB17. The sequence goes on from JACMMN010000334.1 coordinate 12,027, forward strand.
CCGAAACGTTCGAAGACCCCAGGCAAGAAGTGTTTCGACCGCCGAATTCAACCCGCTTACGTGGCGGTATATAATTGTGATGATCGTTTGCGGCTTTGTTCTGGCGTCGGGGTTTTTCTTTGCCGCCCGCCAGCATTTTGCGTCGATGGAATTCGGTATCAAGAACTCAACCCTGCGGAAACAGCTTGAAGACCTCGAATCGGAGAACCGCAGGCTTTTGCTTTCGAAAGAAGTCGCTCTTTCACCGGGCGAGATAAAGAAAGTGGCCAGGAATTTGGGTTTTCGCGAACTTGGCACGGAAAGCGTTGTGGCGACGTCGACAAATTCGAAACCGCAGATCTTCGCTCCGCTGCTTATTGCCGCCAAGCCGCCCACGACCGACTTGAAACCGGCCAACATTACCAGAACAGCATACCAGCGGCCGTCCAGGGAATCCCCTCCCGAACGTGCGGCAAGCCCGGAAAGCGTGGCAAAGCAATCGGCGAAACCCCTACCTTCCGGCGAAGGCCGGGAAAGAGTCGTAATCAACGCAGTCGCGAAATTAAGGTAGTAAACTGATGCCACCACGACCGAAGAGTAGTAAGAAGCGAAATCTACGGCAAGTAGCGTTCACGCGGTTTACGCTGATCGTTGCGTTTCTAGTCTTGTGGATGGGTGGCATTGGTGTCCGGCTTGTTTATTTGCAGGTAAACCAGCACGAATGGCTAAAACAAAAAGCCCTTGGCCAACGACAGGATTTCAAGCGCAGTAAGATGCCGCGTGGCACGATATATGACCGAAATGGCCGGGCGCTGGCGATGAGCGTCAAGGTGAAGACGCTCTATGCCGATGCGACCGAGATCGATGATATAAAAGCTGCTGCCACAATTATCGCAAAAATTCTAGGCGCCAAGGAATCGGCCATATCGAAACAGCTTACGGAGGCGAAAGAAGTTGAGAAGCGGTTTCTTCCGCTTGCTAAGGGACTGGACGAAGAGGCCGTTCAGCGAATCAATAAAGCTCTCGAAGATACTTCGGTCAAAAAGGCGGATTCTCCAAAATTTGCCGGCCTGCATTGGCGTGAGGATCAGAAACGCAGCTATCCAAATCAAACTCTGGCGGCACACGTAATTGGGTTCAGCAACGCGGACGGCGTGGGCCAAGCCGGGATCGAACAGTCGCAGAACGACATGTTGTACGGGGCCGTGATCAAAAAGATGCAGGAACGCGACCGCCTTGGCCGCGTGTACGACGAAACCGTTTCGGAGAAAGAGCCGCCGAAAGATATTACTTTAACCATAAGCACATCCTTTCAGTACAAGGCGGAACAGGCCCTGGAAAAAGCCGTAAAAGCCTCAAATTCCAAATCCGGAATGGCGATCGTGATCGATCACAAAACGGGTGAAATACTGGCTCTTGCCAATTACCCGACTTTCGATCCGAATAATTTAAAGGAAATTACCGGAGAGAACCTGCGAAATCAAGCGATCCAGAGTGTTTATTCGCCTGGCTCCGTCTTCAAACTTGTAACGTACGGGTCGGCGCTTGAGAAAAAACTGATCACACCCGAAGGCGAGATCGACAGCCCGAATTCAATAGAAGTAGCAAAGCATAAATTTACCGATTCGCACCCGATCGGACGGGCAACCTATACAAAGGCGTTGGCTGTTTCAAGCAACGTTTCAGCGATCAAAACCAGCCTTCGGGTCGGCAAGGACGATTTTTATAAGACGGTGCGGAGGCTCGGATTTGGAAGTCGAACGGGGATTGAATTACCGGCTGAAACGAGCGGGATTGTTCGGGCGCCGGAACGTTGGAACGGCGACTCTTTGGCTTCGATGTCGATAGGTTATGAAATCGGCGTGTCTGCTTTGCAAATGGCATCTGCTTTTGCGACGATAGCAAATAACGGCGTTCGAATTCAGCCTCACATAATCAAAGAAATTCGACAATCAAATGAACAAATCGTGCCGGTTGCCCTACCTGAAAGAGAACAGGTCGTGAGCGCTGAAACTGCGCGCGATCTTCGCACGATGCTTCGTCAGGTTGTCGTTGCCGGAACCGGCAAAGCGGCCCAGTTGAACGGCTATACATCGGCCGGGAAAACAGGCACGGCGTGGAAATTCGATGAAAAGCTGAAACGGGTCAATTCCGCCAAATACGTTTCTTCGTTTATAGGCTTCGCACCCGCGGAGAATCCTGAAATTACGATCGCCGTTGTGATGGACGAGCCGAAGAGCGGCGGACGGAACGGCGGACAGGCTGCGGCACCGGCGTTTCGCGAGATCGCTGAGCAGATCCTTCCCGAGCTGAATGTGAAGCCAGACGGGTATGTTGAACAGGTTGCTGAAACGATTGAAGATATACCGGAAACAATTGGCAATGGAGTTGGCGGGCCCCAAGAAACTGTCTTGGCAGAACCGCAACTTACAGATGCGGATGCAAAGACCGTACCTCCGGTACAAACGAAAGTAAAAGAGCCGAGAGGTTTGCCTTCGGCGTCGAAAATACAGGGCCCGGCCGGGTCGGCGAAGGCCGTGACAGCCGATAAAGCTACTAAGTCAAAACCCGCTTTAACCGTGAAGCCGCCGGCGGATGCAAAGCCGAAAGGGCAAATAAAAAATAAAAGCTCAACGGAGATGAAAAAAGAAAAGACTTGAAATTGGAAACAGCTATCAGAAATATGAAAGCCGAGGCATCGAAAATGAACCCCGCCTTGCTGGAACGTGACGCAGTATCCTTTGCGATCGACTCACGCGACGTGCAGGCGGGCGAT
>JACMMN010000335.1 GCA_014379075.1 Pyrinomonadaceae bacterium
ATTCCGCCGGCGTTACGTCACGAATTTGAGAGCTCTTTAGGCGCAGATCTGTCGCAGGTGAAGGTTCACGAGGGTGCGGCCGCGATCCTTTACGGTGCAAAAGCATTCACGACGGGAAACAACATATACTTTGAACCCGGAGCATACGAACCGCATACGGATGACGGAAAGAAAGTGCTGAGCCATGAAATTGTTCATCTCGTCCAACAACGAAGCGGCACAATACTTTAGACGTAAAATCCACCTTAAATTGCCTCTAGCCCAAAAATCCGCGGAAGTTTTTCGGGCTGGCCGAATATTTCGGGAAGAGGGCTGCCAGGTCTTTGCTGCCCAGATGTTTGTAGGCGGCTTCGCCGAAGACATCACGGAAATCGGTGGTCACGGCGAGATCGCGGCCTTCGTTTAGCTGATCCGGCCTTAATCCCTTCCAATCGCCATAGACGTTTCCGCCTTTAACCGAATTTCCGAGGATGAGCATCGCGTTCCCGTGGCCGTGATCGGTTCCGCGCGAACCGTTTTCACGAGCCGTGCGGCCGAATTCGGACATTGTGATAAGCAAAACATCGTCCATCCGTTTTCCGAGATCGGTACCGAATGCCGCTATAGAATTTGCAAAATCCCGCAGCAGATTCGCTAACTGCCCGCGCGAATTGCCCTCATTCGTGTGAGTATCCCAGCCGCCTGTTTCGGCAAACGCAGCTTCGAGTCCGACGCCGGCTTTGATAAGCTGTGCGATCTGCATAAGCGAACGTCCAAGCTGCGAATTCGGATACACTGAGCCGTTTTCAGGTTTATACTGTGCCGGATTCGCCTGTTTCAGGTAATTCACCGCCTCGAAAGTTTCCTTCCCCGTTTCGTTCAGCGTGTCCTTGGCATTTTGCTGGTAAAGGCCTTCAAAACCGCCTTTGAGATTCTGTGTATAAATTCCGGCCTTGATCGTAAAATCCGCGAGGTTGGTCATTGCGATCGACGGTGCCCGCCCGTATAGCGAACGCGGTAATTGCTGCGTCATCGAAACGGCCCGGAACGGCGAATCGTCCTTGCCGGCCGTCACCTGCATGGCCCGGTTCAGCCAGCCGTCGCGCGTGCCTTTGAAACCGGGTGTGCCCGATTCCATGTAATCCTGGGCGTCGAAATGCGAACGCGTATTTTCCGGCGAGCCTACCGAATGAACGACAGCAAGCTGTTTCGACTGCCAGAATTTTTCGAGCGATTTCATCGCTGGATGCAAGCCGAAATAACCGTCGAGATCTACTGCTCCGTCAGCCGTTCCCGGTTTCTGGATCGCGATATTCGGACGCAGGTTATAGTAGGCGCTATCGCCGAACGGGACGACCATATTAAGACCGTCAACCGCTCCGCGCTGGAATATCGTAACAAGCACCTTCTTTTTGCCGTAGCCGTTTCGAACCGTTTGAGCATTTGCAAACTGCTGCAAAAAAGCCGGTGCCGCTGCCATCAGCCCAAAACTCGCCAAACCGATGCCGCTCGTCTTTAGAAAATATCGTCTGTCCATAATTGCTGCCCTCGTAAAAAATTGCTGCCCCCAGTCCGGCGGCTCACATTATTAGACGCATAAATTTTTCGGATGGTCGTATTTATTTGCCGGAACGCAGGCAGCCTGCCTGCAAACGCCGCGATAGCGGTAGTAGCTGCCTTTCGTCGCCGAGCATTTAGTACGTGAAAGGTTGTTCGCGTTGGGACGACGCTCATTGCAGGCAGGCTGCCTGCGTTCCGTCAGGAAATAAAAATCTCATCGACAAAGATAAATGCATCCGAACCCGCTCCCGGATGCCAGGCGGGAATTTTGCCGAGGTTGTATGCCTTCACCCGCACATAGCGGGCTCTTACGGGAGAGATGTTCTGCATGTAATCGCGGATGGTATGCGTCATTTCTTCGGGGGGAACATCGGTTTTGATCTCCGCGACCTTTGTAAAATTTAGGTTGTCGTTCGAGACCTCGAATTCGATCCGCGTCGGCATCCATATCCACGACCTCGCGGCCTGCAAAAATCCGCCGCCAACCTTGTTTATCTCCGTTTCTTTCTGCAGATCGATGACCGCGACAAAATCCTGCGGCTGATAGCCCTGCCATTCGCCCGAAGCAAAATTCACCGTCCCGCGAATGCCGTCGATCAACCCTTCGTCCCCGCCGCCGGTGTATTGGCGATTGTAGGCCGTGGCGATCTTGACGGTCCAATCGTTGGACTTTTTGTAAATAACAGCCTCGGACGCGAGAGACTGGACGGTGCGGCCGCGGACGACCACGGCTTTGACGGTCGTGGTTTTGTCGATCGTGAATGGTCCGGTGTAAACAGCAGAACCTGCATCCGGTTCTGTGCCGTCGAGTGTGTAATGCAGCGTGGCGTTTCGTGAAGTGGAGCTAAGTGAAACGGTTGTCGACCCACGAAATACGCGCCCGCCGCTGCCGATCACCGGCACGGCTGCGAATTCCTGAAAAACCGATGACGTGGAAACCGATTGAAACGCCTGGTCGTTCGGCGTCGCGCTCATGTCGAATTCGAGAATGCCGCCAGCCATGATCTGCTCCTGAACGATGTACGGAGATTGCTGCTGCCGTCCATTCCATTTGGCTGATCTGATGTATATATTCGCAGGCGAGACTTGCGGAGCCTTGATAATGAACTTTTTTCCGTTCTCGAGATTGTAAGTGACCTGTTTGAACAACGGCGTCCCGATATCGTAACGCTGGTCTCCCGGCAGGACCGGATAAAATCCG
>JACMMN010000336.1 GCA_014379075.1 Pyrinomonadaceae bacterium
GATTATGCGGCGTCACGGCGTTAAGATTCAGATCCGCCGCTCTGACGGTTTGAATTAGCAGAGGAAGCGTTGGATCACGGACATCGTAAACGCGAAGGTCGCCATTTGAAAATTCGCGTGCCGAGTAAAGATATTCCCCCGTTTCGTTCGTCCAGGCACTATGATTATTGCTGCCGCCGACTGCAACCGAGCCTAAAAGGACCGGTGCCTGGATTCCCAGATTCGTAATGTCGTAGATATCAACTCTACTGCTGTTTACGAAGCCTGAAAGATACATTTTGTTGCCGCGAATATGCATGGCGTGGACCCAGCCGCCGTCGCTGGACAAAAAATCCCATTTCATCACAGGAACGGCAGGGTTTGTGACATTGATGATCTTAAGACTGCGGTTTTGGGTTGAATTCGAATTCTCAAGCAAATACCTCGCCCCGCCGTGGTCAAAGACCATCATCTCGTGGATCGTATTGAACCCGCCATTCGAAGTATTAACTTTCCCTAGCAAAGTGGGGCTGGCCGGATTGGTCAGATCGACGATGTGGACGCCGTCTCCTGAGCCGCTGCCGAAATATCCGCGATTACCGATGACGATCGCCTCAAGAAACTGCTGGTTCGGAGACGGGTTGTACCATGAAGACAGAACCGGGGCATCGGGATTCGAAATGTTATAGATGAACACCCCGCGACAACTGTAACTTCCCTGAACGGCTATATTTCCGTCGGCGTATATATCCGCAAATTTGGAGATCGATGACGAACCGCAGGCGGGATTTATTTGAGAACGCAGCTTGACCTTTTGAGCTGCAGCTTCACCGAAAAATGCCGCCGTGAAAATAGCGAATACCGCCAGATAGAGAAATCCATTTGTCTTTGTCATATGTTTACAGAGCTATCACGAGACACATTGAGCTTGAAAATGTGAAGCGCCGCAAATTTTGCGGCGCCGAATCAGAATATATTAATACTAAAAGGTGCGGAACGAAAGTTGACGCAGGCGTTACGAAGCAGCCTGCGAGGCTTCGCGCATTACCAGATCGAATGTGCCGGGATCGACCTTTCGAAAACGGCGGTTTCGGTTAAGCGAGACCGCAACGGAGATCGTCGGATTATTTCCCTTGAATTCCATACCGCCTGTAACGAGCAAATTGTAAAGTTCGTTGACATGCAGCGGTTTTCCCGCTTCGCGCAAAAGCAATGTGCACGCTTGTGTGATCGTGCGGTCGGCAAAGCGGAAACTTATCGGCTCGATATTATTCCCCCGCGACGGAACGCCGTGGCCGCGGTTAATATAGGTGACGGTGTTCGATTCGCGAAAGTTGGAGAGTTTATTGTTCTTTTTGGCGGTTCGGCTTTCGGCCGCGGGCCGCAATTCAGGACGGCGTTCATAACCATCTTCGATCCGCATCGAACTGCCCGATGTTCCCGCCCGTGTTCCCGAACGCATAGCAAGAAGTTCGTCGATACCGCGTTCCGTATTACTCACACTATTTTCCAGCACCTTTATTTCTTCTCGAAGTCGTTCTACCTCATCTTCCGCGTCCCGAAGCTTCGCAAGCACACGGCTCTGAGCCTGCCGCGTTTGACGCAGAATTTGATCGAGTGTAGATAGCAGATTTTCGTCTAACATGAAAGATTAAGGCGTGTTATTGCAGAACAAAATACCGTAGATCCTTAATTCAAAACTTAGCTATTCCTGTCGATAACAAAATTCGGGATCTCGTCCAATGCAAAAGAATACTCTGTTTTTGTCAAAACTTCAAGATTTTTTCGGGCTCCTTCCGAGTAGCTCAACGCTACCGTCCGAATATTTTCAAGCGTCTCATGTTCTTCGAGTTTATCCATTATCTTAGTCCGAGCGCTGTCGCGATAAACGCCTTCGAGCATTATCTCTTCAAGTGTTTCTTTAACTGTGGAGTCGCTGTTTCGAAGCATTATCAGCGGCAGAGTTAGTTTACCTTCCAAAAGATCGACACCGGCTGCTTTGCCGAGAGCCTCTTCGTCGGCGGTAAAATCGAGCAGATCGTCAGCAAGTTGAAACGCGATGCCCAGATTCATTCCGTAATCACGCAATGCGGCCTGTTTCACGGTATTCGCTCCGCCCAAGATCGCGCCGATCTCGCAGCAGCCGGAAAAGAGAAATGCGGTCTTTCTTTTCAGGATATCGAAATATTGATCCTCCGTAATATCCGCATTGCCGATCATCGTAAGCTGGATCAGCTCGCCCTCGGTCATTTTGCGGGTGAGCCGCGTGAGGATGTCCAGAATCTCCAACGAGCGTTCCTTGAGCGATGTTTCGAATGCCGACATATAGAGCCAGTCGCCCATCAGAACAGCAGCCTGATTACCGAACCGGGCATTGACCGAAGCCCGGCTGCGGCGAAGATCGGCGTTGTCGATAATGTCGTCGTGAACGAGCGTCGCCGTGTGAAGCATCTCCATCACAGTCGCCAACCGTATCACGCCTTCGGAGCTTCCTTTCCCGCCAACCGCATAACTGGCCAATATCAAAAGGGCCGGCCGCACGCGCTTACCGCCGGACGCCCGCAAATACTCACCCAAATAATTAATGACCTGAACGTTGGAATTAGCCTGCCGCTCAAACTCGGCCTCGACCAATGTCATCTCCGGCCTGATAAGGCCAAATATCTTCCGCGCGGCGGTTTGAGGCAGAAGCTCCTTTTTAATTGCGCCAAAGGTTTGCATTAGTTGGAGCGGTAATTATCGAACTGCATATCGATCCCGAAATCGTTGCCTTTCAGCTTCGCCATCACTTCCTGCAAGGTGTCGCGGTCCTTGCCGGAAACGCGGACGGTTTCGCCCTGGATCGAAGCCTGGACCTTAAATTTAGCGTCTTTGATAAATTTCACGACTTCCTTAGCCTTCTCGATCGGGATTCCCTGCTGCACCTTTACCGCTTGGCGGACCGTTCCACCGGCGGCCGGTTCGACCGTCTGGTAATCGAGTGCCTTGAGCGAGATCCCGCGTTTCAGAATTTTACTTTGTAGAATATCGTTCATGTTCCGCAGACGCGTGTCGTCTTCGGCGGACATCATCATGTCTTTATCCTGCAATTCCACTTTGGCCTTACTGCCCTTGAAATCAAAACGTTGCGAGATCTCTTTGTTCGTTTGATTTAACGCATTCGTAAGCTCCGCGTAATCTGTTTTTGAAACAATATCGAAAGAATTTTCTTTTGCCATAATTGAGGTAAATAATATCACACGTTTTACGAGGCCGGCGTTATGCGGGAGCGAAAAAGAAGAAAAGGAAATGTTTGCGGAAATTGCCGTGTTCGGGTGAAACGAAAGGATATTTTTTGCCCGTTTTGCAAAGGCCGAGTGTGGGGAGCCAGCAAAATTCTGGCCGCGTCCACGCTCGTTGTTTCTCTTCTGTTCGGGATTGCGGTGTTCATCTGAGACTTGTCAGTACCACCTGCGTGAGCGGGTGGTAAAGACTATACCGATAGTTGCACATTGGGGCCTAACCACGACTTTTAGCATTGGTTCGTACCACCCGCTGACGCAGGCGGTTCTGCCACGACCACTCCAAAAAATTCCATAAAATTTGCCGTAGTTTGTTCAGCGAGCCGTTCCAGCGTAACCCCGTAAAAATCCGCCAGGTACTTAGCTGTGTTAACCACGAAACCCGGCTCATTGCGTTTTCCGCGAAAGGGTTCGGGCGTTAAAAACGGGCAGTCCGTTTCGATCAACAATTTTTCAAGCGGCACAACGCGAGCGGCGTCCCGCAGATTATCCGCTTTCTTAAATGTCACATTTCCCGCAAATGAGATAAGAAATCCAATTTCCATCAAAGCCTTAGCCATCTCCGGCGTCCCGCCGAAACAATGCATAATCCCGCGAAAGCTGTCATACGAACACTCGTCCGTTAAAATTTCAACCGTCTCGTCGTCCGCTCCGCGACTGTGAATGACGATCGGCAATCCTAAATTCCTTGCCGTGCGAATCTGCCGCCGAAACACCTCCGCCTGCACATCTCTCGGCGAATGATCGTAATAATAATCAAGCCCGATCTCGCCCCAGGCAATGACCTTTTTGCACGATTTCACCAACTCGATCAATTGATTTTCAGCCGCATCGTCATAAAGTTTCGCATCATGCGGA
>JACMMN010000337.1 GCA_014379075.1 Pyrinomonadaceae bacterium
AAACCCAGAAAAAAGGGTGCGAGGCTGATCGGCACGAGCATTATCGTGAATAAGACTATCTGTCGGGCGGTGATCTTCCCTTCCGGTTCAACGACGGGAAGCATCAGTATTCCGGCTTTCGCATATTGTTCGCGATACATCCACGCTATCGCCAGAAAATGCGGAAACTGCCACAGGAAAAGCATCGCGAATAAAGCCCATGCACCGATCGTTATTTCGCCGGAAGCCGCCGTCCAGCCCATGAGCGGCGGCATCGCTCCGGGAATCGCTCCGATGGCGGTCGATGCCGATGTACGCGTTTTCAGCGGCGTGTACATAAGAACATAGCCGACGATCACGGTCAGGCCGAGCACGGCGGTCAGCGGATTTACCAGAAAATAAAGATAAATTTCCGCGACGGCAGTTTGCAGAATTCCGAAAACGAGAGCTTCCGTTGATGTTATCTTCCCAGTCGGCAGAGGGCGTTTTGCCGTTCGATCCATCAATGCGTCTGTGTCCTTTTCGATGTACTGGTTGAGCGTCGCCACACCGAACGCAAGCAGGCAAATGCCCATCATCGCGTTGATGAACAGCATCGCGTCAAACATGCCTTTAGTGCCGAGATAAAAACCGGCGGCCGAGGTAAGCACCAGCATGAAAGCAATACGCGGCTTCGTCAACTCGACAAAGGCCGAGATCCGTTCGCGTGCTCCGATCAATCTGGTTTCCTGAATTTCCGCTGTTGCGATGTCCATGTAATTTCTGTTGAAGTGATCCGTCATCTTGTCCCGAGATAGACGAATTCGATATTAAAGAATAACCCGACGAAATAGATTTTCCAAACGCGGAACATTAATGCACTCTTCTATTGATTTGAAGCCCTGCTTATTTATCGGCGGATGACAAAAAACTGCCTGTAAGTTATGATTTTATATACAGAAAATGTCTGCTGCCGAAGAAACCATAAAAGTAAAGGAAATCTCCAGACCCAAAAGCGGATCGGTGCTCGAACGCGCTGTCGGGTTTATAGGTTCCGTGCGGTTCGGGGTCGTTCAATTGGTCACGCTCGTCGTGCTGTCGATGATCGGAATGCTGATCATTCAGCAGAACGTGCAGGGTTTCGATGCTTATTTCGCATCGCTGACGCCGGCGGAAAAAATGGTTTACGGCTCGCTCGGTTTTTTCGATATCTATCATAGCTGGTATTACAATTTTCTGCTTTTACTGCTCTCGCTGAATATTATTTTAGCGTCGATCGACCACTTTCCTGCCGCCTGGAGCTATATCTCCAAACCGAAGCTCACTGCGACGCGCGATTGGCTGCTCAGCCAGCCAAATAAAACAGTATTTGAACCGGTTCAAAAAAACGGGAATGAGTTGGCCGAGGAGATCAGGAAAGTATTCGAGCAAAACGGCTTGAAGGCGCAGATAACTGAAAGCTCAAGCCTCAGCTACCCGGTCGATGAGAATGGGCGAAAGAATTTTTCTGAAGTGGTCACCACCAGAAACATATTTGTTTTCGGTGAAAGCGGAAAATTTAACCGGATCGGCGCCTACATCATTCACGTCTTTTTACTGACGCTTTTTCTCGGCCATTTTGTTGCACTGACAACCGGTTTCGACGCCGATGTGCGGATGATCCCGGGCGACGGAACGGACAAGATACAGATGATCCAGTACGATCTGGATCGAAAGGAAAAGTTTGATGTGCAGCTTCCTTTTACGATGACCTGCACGGATATTCAGCAAAAACTTATCGATCCGCGCGGGTCGATCGATGTGACGAACACGCTCGATTGGCGAACACAGATGCGTGTCGACGACCCGGAATACGGCTCGCAGATCGCGGACATCAGCATGAACAAGCCGTTCAGCTATCGCGGCTACCGTTTTTTCCAGGCACAGACGATACCGGTCGGCAATGCTCGTAAGATCAAGCTTGAACTGACGCCGGATATAGGCGGTGAAAAGCTTATGCTTGATATTCCCCGAATGGGATCGGCGACGCTGGCGGACGGGACTCGCGTCGAATACGACGAGTTTCTGCCTGATTTTGCATTTAACAGCGACGGCAAGCCGGACACCCGCACCGGCGAATATAATAACCCCGTCGCTGTTTTGAACGTAATTCCGCCACAGGGCGACCGAACGCGGGTTTTCGCGTTTGCCAGTAAACTTGCTGACAATATCCCGGTGGGAGCACCGAAGGCGGGCTACAAATGGCGTCTCGCGGAATTTGAGAAATCGCCTTTCGCTCATGTTTTATCGATCAAGTACGACCCGTACAGCGGAGCGTTTATCGCCTGGTATTTCGGCGGCTTTGGTTTGATGGGGGCGCTCGGGTTTGTCTTCTTTTTCTCGCATAAACGGGTTTGGGCATTGATCGAAAAGAGGGATGATGGAACTACAGAAGTGGTTTTGGGCGGGAATGCGAACCGCAATCCGGTCGGTTTGGAAGAGAAATTCGGGAAGATAGTTGGCGGGCTTGAAAGGTCAGAACCACCTGCGTAAGCGGGTGGTACGAACTCAAGCGAAAGGTCACTGCTGGCCCAACTAGTTTTTTGTGTAGAGGCAAAATAATATGAAAGAAGTAGACAGAATACAGAACGCTTCTTCGCTGCGATCATATGCACCGGCGGTTTTGGCAATCGTCGGGGCATTCGTCGTACTAGGCCTGCGGATCCAGATAGGCCAGAATTTTATATCCGATGCGGCACTGATGATGCTGGCTTTGGCGTGCTATATCTTCGCCGCGTTGTTCCATTTGACCAATCTTTACGCGCCGTCGGAAATGGCGCGAAAGATCGGGTTATTCACGGCCGGACTCGGCGTATTTTTTAATCTATCGAGCTGGCTTGTCCGCTGGGTCGCCGCACACGACCGCGAGATAGCGATGCTCCGTGACGGGGGATCGAGCGAAACACCGTGGATATTCCGCTATATTCCCTTCGCTAATTTGTACGATCTGAGCCTTGCTTTTGCCTTCGGCGCCGGGATCGCGACATTGCTTCTAGCTCGGCGTAAGAATTTTCAGGTGTTAAGCGCCTTTACGCTGCCGCTGGCGGCTCTGATCCTGACGCTGGCACGGTTTATCGGCCCGGAATTTATCGATCTGCCGCCGGTGCTTGATTCGTATTGGCGTCCGATCCACGTTGGCGTGGCTTCTTTGAGTTACGGCGTCGCTCTCGTATGTTTTGCGTTTGCAGTAATTTATCTGCTGAAAGATAAGGCAAAGGTTGAAGCGATGGCGATATGGACGAGCATCTTTGCCATCGGTGTTATCGGCTCGATCAGCAAATTCTCGGTTTTTACAGAATTCGTTTACCGGACAGGTTTGTTCGTACCGAATATTCCAGGCGGAAAGCCATTTTCGGCTCCTTTCCGGCTTGAGATACCGTATGTCGGCGCGGCGTTGGCGGTCGCCGGATTTCTGCTTCTCGGCGTTATTATTTCGTATTTACTTTACCTTTATCAGAACAGCGAATCGGCAAAAAAAGCCGGGCATGTTCTACTAAAACTCGCCCTTGTCGCTCAGATAGTCTCTATCGCGATGCTTGTTAGCGGCGTTCGGTCGTCTACCGATACGGCGACGAGATTGCAGGCACAGCTTAATTCCGAGCCGACGCAATTTATAACCGCCGGACGGGCGATGGCGGAACGGCAGCAATTGACGGCAAAAGAATTTGCGGCTTTGACGCCGATACAGCTAGAGCAAATGGGCCGATCCTATATTCAGTCGAACGGCGATAAGATGTTTACGAGTTTGAACACGAATCCGGTGGAAGTTGCCGGGTTGATAACCGCATTGGCAGGAACATTTTTTGTGATGCTGTTCGGGTTCAGGACCGAGAAGCTGCGTGAGCGGTTGCCAAGCTTAGAAGCGTTGGACGGACTGGTTTATAAAACGGCGTGTCTGGCCTTCGCCGGATTAGCGATGCTGCTGATAACCGGGGCGATCTGGGCTAATGAATCGTGGGGAAGGCCGTGGGGCTTCGATTCGAAGGAAACGGGTGCGCTCGTTGCCTGGCTCACGTATGCCGGGTTCCTGCACACGCGTATCTCGCGCGGATGGTCAGGGAGAAGCTCGGCATATTTCGCGATCGTCGGATTTCTGCTGGTAATTTTCACATACCTCGGCGTCAGTTATTTGCTTCCCGGATTGCACAGCTACGCATAAGAGGATTTAGCCGCGAGAAGGCACAAAAGACACAAAAAAGATTTTTTATTTTGTGCTTTTTGTGCCTTTTTGCGGCAATAAATTAAATGCAGAAACACATTCTATTCGGCATTGTCGGCGTAATCCTTGGAATGGCCATTGGTTTTTTTGGGGCGAACTCGATCAATCGCGATGCTCCGATGCAGACTGCCGCGACTGTTTCCCAACCGGCTGTCGCCGCAGATTCGTCCACGGTGCCGAAGGGCGGAATGCAGGCCGATGTAGCGGCCACTTTACAAAAGGCCGAGGCCGAACCGCAGAATTTTGCGGTTCAAATGAAAACCGGCGATATGTATGCTCAGATCGGGCGTTTCGACAAGGCCATTGAATTTTACAAACGCGGCATTACCCTAAGACCCGAAGATTTCCAGGCAAATGTCGTCATCGCCAATGCATATTTCGATCTGGGCAAATTCGAAGACGCCGAAGGTTTTTATACAAGGGCTTTACAAATAAATCCTAAAGATATTAACGCGCGGACCGATCTTGGAGCGACATTCGTGGAGCGGCAAAATCCCGATTACGAGCGGGCGATAAGGGAATTCCGCGCAGCGCTCGAGATCGATCCGAAACATGAGCCTTCGCTGTATTATGTGGGAATTGCTTATTTTAGAAAGGGCGAAGGGGAGAACGCGAATAAGGCACTTGCGGATCTGGAAAAAGTTAATGCGGCGAGCCCGCTGGTTGGAAAATTGCGACAGAATATAATGTCAAAGTAAGTGTCGACGCGTCAGTTTTGGCTTGAATCGTTTCCTCTTTATTTTCATATTTCGTGTATTTCGTGAACGAAAATCTTAAAACCGTTATCCACGAAACAAGAAAATTAGAAATAAAAACGAAATCGAAAACGACAACTATTCAATAGTTACCTTCGCTACTTCGAGAATTGAGTACCTGCCGATGCTTCCGTCTTTAGACGTGACCGTCAACATGCCTTTGTCGACGCTGAAGCGGAACACTTCACTCATTGGGCGTTCAATGACCTTTCCGTCCTTGAACAGGATCACAAGACGTATATTTTCCAACGGATCGGGAGCTTTTTCCTTGCGGACAGCTGTTTTCGATGGCGTTTTGGCTGTCGTTTCGCTTTTCTCACTGGCGTTCACGTCAGAAGTTTCCGGTTTAGGCTGACTTTTCGGCGGCCTTCCCTTTCGCGTTTTGGCGGTCCTGGCCCGGCCACGTTTTGGGGCGGCTGCCTTTTCCGGTTCCGGCAATGTATCCGTGACAATTACTTCGAGCGTTTTTTTCGGTTCGACAGCTTCTGAGCTTATCTGCTCTTTGTTGATCGGTTCCGGTACAGGTTTCTCGGCCGCTGCGACCTCCGGCTCATCGGTTTTTCGCGACCCGGCAATATCCGTTACTGGCGACGGAGAAGGTTTCGGCATTTCGATAATAGTGCCGACGGAATTTACGCGAATGCCGCCTTCGTTTTCAGCTACGGCCTTGGGAAGTTCAGGCTGATCACCTGTATCCGTGGACGCAACGAAACTGCCGGCGAATTTGATGCGAAAGGACGCCGCATCATCATTAGGCGAGCGGCCCTGAACGCGCAAAAGAAGCTTTTCGCGCTTTCTTAGATATATGACACGGCCGGTCTCGTTTTCAGCAAGATCGGCATATACCAC
>JACMMN010000338.1 GCA_014379075.1 Pyrinomonadaceae bacterium
CGGATAAAGTCCTCAATAAAATGGATAAAATTCATCAATTTCAACTCAATTTTCAATTGATTTTCCTCAATTGCGATTTCGTCATTCATTTAATGCAGATTGTCCCAGAAAGCAGTTATTCATCCGAAATTTTGTCTACGTTCGAAAAACGGAACAAACAAAATTTGCCTAAGATCTTTTTTTTTCGAAATTACGCCTCGCTAACGGAGAAAAATCCATAAAAATCGAGATTTCTGAAAATTAGTGATCGTACAGATTCAAAAACTTTCAGCAATACATTAAGGGGCGTCATCCGCAGCTGCCGGTGGCATAACCTTTGCGATTGGATCTGTGCCGGTCCGGCTTCCAGAACAAATTTGTTCATTTTTTTGAACGCCCGTATCCATTGATGTTCGGAGCATTTGAGCGGCCCGGTAAACCCTAATTTTATATGGAGGACAGATGAAAAAAAGACTATTTGGATTGATGGTATTTTCAATATTGTTTGCGGCGGCACAAATAGCCGCAAACGCCCAGACGACCGGATCGATAGCCGGGACCATCACCGATTCGAACGGTGCGGTGGTTCCGAGCGCGACGGTCGTCGTCAGAAATGTCGGGAACGGCCAGGAATTTACTTCCGCGACCGTCGAAAACGGCACATACCGCATTCCCGCCGTACCAAACGGCTTTTATACGGTCGATGTTTCGGCCGCCGGCTTTAAGAAAGCGTTGGTATCTAATGTAAAAGTCGATGTGGGCGTACCGAGCACTGTTGACGCCGCACTCGCGGTCGGCGATATCGAACAGGTCGTCCAGATCACGTCCGGCGCCGAGGTCCTGCAAACTCAAACCGCAACTATCGGTACCAATATAGAGGGCCGGCAGATCGTTGAAACCCCAATTCAATCGCGCGACGCCCTCGATCTGATCACCAAACTGCCCGGCACGAATACCGTCGGCACCGTCCGCACCTCGTCGATCAACGGCCTGCCTAAAGGCGCGATCAACATCTCGATCGACGGCGTCGATGTTCAGGACAACCTGCTTCGCTCGTCCGATGGATTTTTTACCTATGTCCGTCCGCGAATCGACGCTATCGATGAGGTAACCGTTTCGAGTTCCAATCCCGGCGCCGAAAGCTCGGGCGATGGAGCGATCCAAATAAAATTCGTGACTCGCCGCGGTACGAACGACTACGGGGGCGGCCTATACTGGCAGCATCGTGACGAAGGCCTGAACGCCAATTACTGGCTCAACAACCGCAACGGACTTCCCCGCGGCAAAATTCGCTTGAACCAGTTTGGCGGAAAGTTCGGCGGCCCGATCCCGTTTCTTAACTTCGGAGACGGCAGCGACGATCTGTTCAATTCGGGTAAAGATAAGGCGTTTTTCTTTGTAAATTACGAGCAGTACCGCCTGCCGGAACAATCGCCGACCCGCCAGCGGACGATCCTTACTTCGCAGGCGCAAAGCGGCCTTTTCCGGTACATTTCCGGCGGCCAGGTCCGAGAGGTAAACCTGTATGATCTTGCGGCCGCGAACGGTTTGCCCAACACGCCGGACCCGACGGTGGCGGCTCTTTTCTCGCGTATCCGGACATCGACCGGAACAACCGGCACGATCACACCGATCACCTCGGCCGGAGCAATCTCCGATTTCAATCGCGAGTTCTTTAATTTCGTTAACAACGACAACCAGGTTCGCAAATTCCTGGCAATGCGGTTCGACGTCAACCTGACCAGCGATCACAGCGTCGAATTCGTTTATAACAAACAGCAGTTCCGTTCCAAGTCGGATTTCTTGAACAATGCCGATCAGGCATTCCCGGACTTCGTTAATGCCGGTGCCCAAAACTCTAACCGGTACTCGAATTCCGTAGCCCTGCGATCCAACTTCGGCGAAAGCGTCGTCAACGAGGCCCGATTTACCCGCCTGTACGGCAATTCCGGTTTCTCTCTGATCGGCGGCCCGGAATTTTTTGCAAACACTCAAGGCGGCTATAGTTTTAACTTGGCCGGAGCCGGCACGATCCTGGTTTCGAATGCGACCGCAAGAAACACGGCCAGCGACCGCACATCGCCGACCTATGACTTCACCGACGCTCTGACATGGATCAAGGGTTCGCACAGCCTGACCTTCGGCGGCCAGTATAAATTGACAAAAACGCTGGATACGACCAGCAATCAGGTCGCACCGGTCGTTACCTTCGGAGTGCCGGACGGCGATGACGGTCTGGATATATTTACAACCGCAAATTTCCAGGGTGCCTCGGCTGGCCAGCTTGCCGAAGCCGCTAATCTCTATGCGTCACTTACCGGAAGGATATCTGGGTTAACATCGAATATTTTCCTGACCGATGCCGGAGTTTACGTTCCGCAAGCTCCGCAAAGCCAGAACGTTTCGCAAAGGACCTTCGGCTTCTTTGCCCAGGACACCTGGCGGTTTCGCCCGAATCTAACATTCACTTTCGGCCTTCGCTGGCAGCCGCAGGAAGCCGTCCGGCTTAATTCGCAAAATTTCGGCGTACTGACCAATTTCGATATGATCTACGACATATCCGGCCCGGGCAACATTTTCACGCGTTCGGCCACAAACGCGCCGATCCCAACCGTTACCGGCAATTCGGCCGGCCAGAAGGCATATGCCGACGACTACAATAATTTCGGCCCGAATTTCGGCGTCGTCTGGAGTCCCGACTTCGGCGACACAGGATTTTTACGCCGCGTCTTCGGCGGAACGGGCCAGAGCGTCATCCGCGGCGGTTTCGCCAGATCGTTCGTTCGCGAAGGAACGGTGGTCACGCAGGGAGCTCTTTCCGCTCTAAACCCGGGCGGAGCGATCTCAGGTTCGCGCAATGCGGGTTCGGGCAATTTGATGTTCGGGACGCTATTCCGCACAACGGGCAATATCAACCTGACGCCCGACCAGCCATTCACCACACCTTCGTATCCGCTGGAACTGACCATAAACGATGCGGCGGCGGCGATCGATCCGAATTTGAAGACCGGCTACGTCGATTCGTTCAGCTTCGGTTATCAGCGCGAGTTGGATAAGAATACCGTTATCGAGGTCCGCTACGTCGGCAACCGCGGTAAAGATCTCGTCAGGCTCTATCTGCAAAACGAAACGAATAC
Organism: Pyrinomonadaceae bacterium; assembly: GCA_014379075.1. Taxonomy (GTDB): domain Bacteria; phylum Acidobacteriota; class Blastocatellia; order Pyrinomonadales; family Pyrinomonadaceae; genus OLB17. The sequence continues at coordinate 3,117 of JACMMN010000338.1, forward strand.
GATCGAGAACGGATTCGCCTCCGAATTCGCGCTAGCCCAGGCGAATCTTGTGGCGAACAGGGCAGCCGGACGCGGGAATACGTTTGCGTTCACCGGCATTCCGGGCACATCTCCCCTTCCTATATTCTTCTCCTATTTAAATGGAGCCGGAAATCCGAATCTTTCTACAAGTTATACGGGAACCGGTTATACAAACAATGCACTGGTCAATTCCATTGCGTTGACCAATCCGAATATTGTCGGCTTTACCACCAGTGCCGCCAATCTCCTGATATCGACCGACGCACGGCATCAGAATGCACGCAATGCCGGCCGTCCCGACAACTTTTTCGATAACTGCCCGACGACCGGCGGCTTCTGTTTTCTTACCGATAACAGTGAAAATAGCTGGTACGATTCGGCCGTTGTCGAATTCCGCCGCCGGCTGACGAGCGGATTGCGCGTCCAGGCAAGCTACGTTTTCGCAAAGGCATTTACCGATGCCTACGCGTCGCCGTCGGGTTTAGCCGCGGCCGCCGCGACAAATGACCAGTTCAGTGCATCGAGCGTGACACTGCGTGACCGCAGCCTCGACAAATCTCCGGCCCAGATCGATATCCGGCACGCATTCAAATTCGATGCGACATACGATCTGCCCTTCGGCAAGGGACGCGAGTTCTTCGGGAACGCAAATTGGGTAATCAACGCCCTGATCGGCGGCTTCAGCATAATTCCTTCGCTTCGCTGGCAGAGCGGTGCGCCGATCCTTTTCGAGAACGTTCAGCTTGTCGGGATGACGGTGAAGGACCTGCAAAAAGAAATTAAGGTCCGCAAGAATTCGACTAATGTCACATACTTGCCGGACGATATCATCCTCAACACGCAGCGTGCATTCAACACCGCCGCAACGACGGCGACGGGTTACGGAACCCTCTTCGGCGGGGCTCCGACCGGCAGATTTCTCGCTCCGGCCGGATTCGGCAATTGTCAGGCGAAATTTGTCGGCGATTGCGGCTTTAGAAAGCTGGTGCTTCAGGGCCCGGGCTTTTTCAAACTCGACGCGACCGCCATCAAGCGTTTTGCGATCGATGAAAGGCGCAATATCGAACTCCGCGTAACGGCCTTTGACGTTCTCAACCGAACGAATTGGCGCGTCGGCGGCTGGACCGCCAATTCGGGGAATGTCACGGCTTTCGCAGGAACCTTCGGCCAGCTTGGCAACGGCACCGCCTATCAGGACCCGAACGGTTCGAACGATCCGGGAGGCCGCATTCTCGACCTTAGCCTGAGGATCAACTTCTAGAATTCGGCCCCTCCGATTTCTACTTAATCCGGTGGGAAGAACTTTCTTCTCACCGGTTTTTAGCTTGGAACAGACGTAGACCCTGTTCCAGACTAAAAATCCAATAAACGGAACACTCCCAAACACTTAACACTCACCAAATATTCATATTTTCCGATATTTCTTGCCTCTTTTGCAAAATTCCCAAGACTTGCCGCATCGTTTCCCCAAACCCATTCACTCGTTCATCCGCGCCAAGCGTCGCCGGCCCAAAGGCACATACGTTGCGATTAACAGTGGTGAAGGCACGCGAACGAAAACGCTTTGTTCCACAAAATGAACGGGCCGTTTCGACGCAACAAAAATAGCCTTTTAGGAGCAATGCCGGCGAGGTCAATTCCGATCTCCGGCGGCATTTCAGATAGACCATATTGGAGGTTTTATTTATGTACAAAGGATTAAAATACGCGCTTTCGTTAGCGGTTACGCTATTTATAAGTGCAGCATTTGCCTTTTCCCAGGTCACGGGCGGCGCCGTTACAGGTACCATCGCCGACACGAACGGGGCGATCATTCCGAACGTCACGGTCAGACTGGCTGACAAGGTAAGAGGCCAGGTCTTTACGACCCAAACGACCGACACGGGTTCCTTTCTCTATCCGAATGTTCCCGTCGGGGAATATACGCTCACCGTCGAGCAAAGCGGTTTCGAAAAAGCGACGAAGGACCTGACGGTCACGCTTAATCAAACCACGACGCTCGACGCCACGCTTCAAGTCGCCGGCGGCAGCAACGTTGTCGACGTTATTGCCGGCGGAGATGCAATCGTGCAGTCCGACAGCTCGCAGCTCGGCACCAGCTTCGGTACCCGCAAGGTAGAGGACCTGCCGGGCTCGGGCAATACGACGAACCTTGCCCTGCTCGCCCCTAACGTCGTTCCTCGTTCCGCCGGTTCCCTCGGTTCGGGCGGCTCCGTTGGCGGCGTCCGGCCTCGCGGCAACACATTTAACGTGGACGGCGTCGACAATAACGATTCTTCCGTCACCGGCCCGTCAGCCGCCGTTATTCAGGATGCGGTGGAAGAATTCACTCTGCTGCAGAACAATTTTAACGCCGAATTCGGCGCGGGTGCCGGCGGCCAGTTCAACACGATCACCAAATCGGGAACGAACAGTTTCCGCGGCCGGGCTTTCACGTATATTGACAGCCAGCAATTCAATGCCCGGTCAACCCTGGAAGACGGACGCGAAAAGGATTTTTTCAAACAGGCACGCTGGGGCGGAGCCTTGGGCGGCCCGATCCTGAAAAACAAACTCTTCTTTTTCGGCGCTTACGAAAGGTTCTTCCTGGAACAGCCCGGAGCGGTCGATAATTATTTCGCACCGACCTCCGAGGGCTTGAATCAGATCGCCGCAATTCCCGGCGTCAGTCCATTTGTCGTCGCATTGCTCAGAAATAACCTGACCCTGCCGACGGCCGCTGACCCTCAGGCAACTGCCGAATTGGGTACTGTCCTCGGTGTTTCCGGCATTCCTTTCGGAAACGTAATTTTGCCGATTCCCGGAAGTCAGAGCGGCCATTCGTTCCAGGTCAATATCGACCATCTTCCGAACGAAGAAAATCAATTTCGTTACCGGTTCGGTTACGACCGCCAACGCGTCATTCAGGCCGGCGGCGGCGGGTTGAAATTCAACAATGCGATCGCGTTCGATTCGCGGCTGTTTTCAGCCAACTGGGTGCGTACAATTAACGCGAATCTGATCAACGATTTGCGGCTTTCATATAAAAGCGCGATCGACGACCGCCCGCTTGTCGATCCATCTGTTACAGATTTTCCAAACTTAACTATCAATTCTTTAAATCTGGCTTTAGGGCCAAATGGTAATTTGCCGCAGGGAACGCCCATCGACGACAATTATCAAATTTACGACGCTCTGACGCTGGTTCATGGCGCTCATACTTTCAAATTCGGCGCCGAAATGCGCCGGCTGCTTTCGACGAGTTCATTCCTGCCCCGGGCTCGCGGTGATTATCAGTACAGCGAATTCGATATATTGCTTCAGGATCTGAAACCGGACGCCGTCGATATACGCGGTGTCGGATCGCCGAATTTCGTCGGAAACCGGTATCAGTTCTTCTTCTTCGGCCAGGACGACTGGAAGATTCGTCAGAATCTTACTCTCAACCTCGGGCTTAGATACGAATATGCCAGCCTTCCCCGCGACGCCGCGAGCCAGGAGCTTAACAGCATTTCCAGCGTACCGGGCGTGATCGAATTCAATCGGCCAAAAACCGATGCGAATAATTTTGCGCCGCGAATCGGCTTTGCCTGGTCGCCTACGTGGGATAATTCGGTCGGACGGATCTTGTTCGGAAAACAAGGTGAAAGTGCTCTGCGGGCAAATTTCGCCGTAGCTCATTTTGTCAATTTCCAGAATCTGCTCCTATTGAACCTTCCGCCGCAATTCGCTCAGGAAAATAATGGCGGCGGCCCGGACACCTTATTTCTACAAAGCGGCGCGATCCCAAATATATTGCTGCCGTCAAACACGCCGGAGTTGGCCCGCGCGGCTACTGGTTCCATCATCCTGGATCAGATCACGCCTTATACACTTTCCTGGGCCCTTTCTTATCAGCGGCAGATCACCCGTGAAATGGGGATCGAATTTCGCTATTTGCACACCAATTCGCGAAAATTGCCGGTCCAGGTACAACTCAACGGCGGACTCGTACGCGAGGAAGACCTTATTATCCCAACTTTCTTCAACCAGCCGACTGCCGGTCAACTTGCCGGCCTTCCGACGCTCGGAACTATCGCTGCAAACAGTCCGACAATTGGAGTAAGGTCTCTGACCCAATACGGATTTGGTCAGAATTCGGCCGTTACCGGCTTTCCCAATATCGGCGAATCGTGGTACAACGGTGCTTCGGTCAGCCTAACCCGGCGTTTCAGCAGGGGTTTCGGTTTAACGGCCGCATACACCTTTAGCAAAACGATGGATAATTCAACGAACGAGTTGAATTCAAGTGCTCTCAATCCACGGCGTCCGCAGGACGGATTCAATATCGACGACGAAGTAGGGTTGTCGGCACTGGATGTTCCCCATCGATTTGTTACGTCATTCAATTATGATCTGACTGCGTTTGACAAGGTCGAGAACCGGATCGCGCGGGCGTTTCTGACCGGTTGGCAGGCAAATGGTATTTTCCAGATCCAATCCGGCCAGCCGATCACGATCCGCTCGGGCATCGACAGCAATCAAAATCTCGATGC
>JACMMN010000043.1 GCA_014379075.1 Pyrinomonadaceae bacterium
ATCGGCTTTGATTGACATCATACACGCTTGTGTTTGTGATAAGATTTACGGTTGGCTCGGGCAATTTTTTAACATGGCAGTCGGCATAATTATTCATATCTCGGTAGGTTCGGAAAAGCGGACCGAGTTTTTCACCGAAGACCATCTCCGCATTGGTTCGGATGAGAATTGCGACCTCCAAATCCACACCAAACAGCTTGAAAATGTCGGTATCTGGATAGAATTGGAAAACACGGACGGGGTTTTTCGGGTAACGAATTTCGACCCGGCGCTAAATCTCACGATAAACGCTAAACCGCTGCGCCGCTTCATCGCCATTTCGGACGGCGATCTCCTTAAGATACAGAATACCGACATATCGTTTTCGTTTTTCTCGCTGACCGAAAAACCGTCGTTAATTACAACCAACCGCGATCAGCCCCACATCGCTCAATTTATAGAGGAAGCGGCGTTGGAATCCGCTGTTTCGCCAAAGCGCGACGACGCGAAGGCGTTCCTCCGCGAGTTTTCGCGTGAATTGATGCGGGAAGTAAGCTGGACGACCAAAGCGATCACCTTCGTTTTGGCGCTCGGATTTATTTCCGGCGTGCTTTATCTTGGATTTGCTGTCAGCAAGGAATTGAGGGAAAGCCGAGAGCAGGCGGAAAGACAGAACAATATAATCGAAAAGCTCGAGAAGCAGCTGGGTCTGACCAACGATCAGATAAGTGAGCTTGATAAAGCCAACAAGGACATTATCAGGACAGTTTCACTCGCCCAGAATCTTCGCGTGGATTATGGAAACGGCGTCTGTCTGATCGTAGGCGTTTACGATCTGGTCGATCGCTCGTCAGGCAGGACGCTCAAATACCCAGACCCGCAGGCGTTCAGGCCGAATCCGTATGAACCGGCGGCCAACGAAGATCCTTCGCCGCAAACGGCGCAGGCACAAACCGGGCTTACGACCGAGGGAAACGGAAGCCCTGTCGAGTACGATTTTATCGGAACGGGCTTTCATGTCGGAGGCGGTTATATCGTAACGAATCGCCACGTGCTTTCGCCGTGGACCGAAGATGACCTCGTTAAACAAATGATGCGCGAATCAAACGGACGCGCACGTCTAAAACGTCTGGTAATCTATTTCCCAAATTTGCCGCAGCCTTACACATTAAAAATTCGCCAAACCGGCGGCCGTGAAGACCTGGCGATCGCTTCCATCGATCCGGCATTGCTTCCGCCTGAAGTTCCGGTGATACCTCTGGAAACCGACACCGAGGCTTCGACCATCGGCAAAACAGTGGTGACGATGGGTTACCCGAGCGGCCCGGACCGGCTGCTGGCAATGGTCGATGATGAAGAGGCCAAATCGATCAACACGCGTTTCGGAAATTCGCGGCAGAATTTGATCAATTTTCTCGCCCAGTCGAAAAAGATCGTGCCCCTGACGACGCAGGGAGCGATAACCGATCTCGACACTCGCCGGATCGTGCATGACGCGAAGACCGCTGAAGGCGGTTCCGGCGCACCTCTGTTTGGGCAAACGGGTAAGGTGATCGGCGTGAATTTCGGCGTTTTCACAGAAAATACAGCCGCGAATATGGCTGTACCGATCGGTTTTGCCATCGAGCTGCTCAAGAAGGCCGGCTGGAGATCCGCCGAAGAGATGCAGCAGGAAGCAGCCACACAGAATCAGTTGGCGGAGGCGAATACTAACACGTCGTCGGCAAAGCCGCAGTAAGCCGTTGGAACGCGGACATGATGCCCGCATTTCCCTTCTTATGGACAGTCTTGTTTTTTCAAACATGTTTCATCGCCCGGCGCGCACCTTTGTGAGCATCCTGGGCATCGCGGTCGGCGTTTTGCTGATCGTTTTTACGGTCGGGCTGTCTAATGGCTCGATGCGGGAGCAAGCCAACCGCGAGGCTAATGTCGGAGCCGAGATCTTTTTTCGTCCTTCAGGCTCGATCGGGATGAGCGGAACCGACTCTTTTCGTCTTTCGGCATCCTTGGTCAATGAGATAAAAAAGGTCGAAGGCGTTTCAAATGCGGTCGGGATCGGACAAAATTCGGTTGATGCGGCTGATACCAACACAGGCAAACGTCTCATAGACGGCGTCAATTTGGACGAATATGCTTTAATTTCCGGGCTTCATATTGTCGAAGGCCGCGCGTTTTCCAACAATGCGGACGAGGCGATCATCGACACCGCATGGCAGAAACAAAAAAACGTGGAAGTCGGTCAGACCATCCCGATCTATGAGCGGCCTTTCACTGTAGTTGGCACCTACGAACCGGCCGGCGGTGCCCGTATAAAAATTCCGCTGCCGCTAATGCAAACCCAGATCGGGAGCGACGGAAAACTTTCGTCTATCCTGATATCGATTAAGCCCGGATTCACAGTCGATGAGGTCGGACAAAGTCTTCTAACAACTTTTCCCGATCATCAGATCGTCAGAACAAAAGATCTCGAAGAGCTTTACATGGCAGGTTTCCCTGCCATGAATATTTTTCTCAACGTATTTATCGGTGTCGCCGCCGTGATCAGCTCGCTCGTAATTTTACTGACCATGTACACGACCGTCACTGAACGAACTCGGCAGATCGGCATAATGAAATCGCTCGGGATGAGCAACACTCGGATAGGCTGGACGATAACGCAGGAAGCTTTACTGATAAGTTTTTGCGGCATAGTCGGCGGTATTTTGCTGACTGTTTTGATGACTTACTTGCTGGGCAAAGTGACCACTCTGACTGTCGAGTTTAGTTTCTGGGTCATCGGCCTGACTTTTATCGTCGGCCTTTTAGGCGGAGCGATCGGAGCACTTTATCCGGCTATGAGAGCAGCCAGGCTTGACGCCGTCGAGGCCTTGAGTTACGAATAGACGTCACGCAACCGGTTGATTTCTGGCATTGATATTCGTTTGTTCCGCCATTATCAATCTTTCACCGTCAACGTCTTTATCCAAGATCTTTTGCGGTTTCGGCAAAAATAATACCGTTATCAAAGCGAGCAGGGACATAAAAGCCCCGACCCAAAAAACAGGATGGATCGCTGCTGCCATGGCTTGCTGCAATATTTCCAGTGTCTCGGCGGGCAAACTTTCCTTTGCCGTCGGTTCTATCAGGGCATTCGGGTTTGCAGCAAAATCGGCGGCCTGAACGACCGTCAAATTAGTGCTTCCGTCGGCCGCAACTTTATTAAGCTGCGTCGCGAGCCCGGCGGTCAAAACCGCTCCCATAATCGCAACGCCCAATGCTCCGCCGATCGAGCGCGAAAATTGATTCAGCGATGTCGCGATACCGAGCTTTGTCCGCTCGACGGCCTGCTGGACGGCGATCAAAAGCGTCAGCATCGTCAGGCCCAACCCGCTTCCTATCAACACGAGGTCGAGATAAAGCCAGATTCGCGGCGTTCCGCGTTCGAAAAGCGCCAATAAAATAAATCCGAAGGTGAGAACGACAAACCCAAAGATCGTGATACCGCGATAGCCGACCTTTAACATCAAACGTCCACCCACAACCGACATGGTCACCCAGCTCAGCATCAAAGGCGTAAGTAGCGAACCGGCTTCGGTTGCAGAAAAACCCAGAGCGCCTTGCGCAAAAAGGGGGATGAACGAGATCGCTCCGAACATCGCGACGCCGCCTAGAAAACCCGCCGCCACCGATATTGCGACAGTCCGGTTGCCGAATAGATCGAAAGGTATTATGGGGTCTTTTGCCCGCTTTTCAACCCAAAAGAAAACCAGAAGCATCGCCACGGAAAGGCCTACCAGCAAAAGGCTGGATGGAGCGAATAACGCCGCTATCGATGAGCCGCTTTCAACCATCACGAGCATGAGTAGGCTGATGGCAACCATCAATAACGCTGCTCCGGCGTAGTCGATAGAAGGCCTCTTGTCCAATTTCGGCTCCTTTAACGCGATCCCGATAATGAGCGCGGCGGCGATCCCGATCGGCAGATTGATCCAAAACACCCAACGCCACGAAAGCTGATCCGTGACAAACCCGCCGATGACAGGCCCGATAATGCTCGAAAGCCCCCAAACCCCGCTGAAATAAGCCTGCATCTTGGCGCGTTCCTCAACCGTGAACGAGTCGCCGATAATGGTCATGCCGAGGGGAACGAGCGCTCCGGCCCCAAGTCCCTGGATCGAACGAAAGACGATCAATTGCGTCATTGAGGTGGAAAACCCTGAGAGCAGAGTGCCCAGGAGAAAGATCCCGATACCGATCTGATAGAGCAGCCGTCGGCCGTAAAGATCGGACAATTTCCCCCAAACCGGAACCGTAACGGTCGATGTTACAAGATAGGCCGAAAAAACCCAGCTATAATGGTTAAGCCCGCCGAGCGTCGCGATCACGGTCGGCATCGCCGTTCCGACAACAGTCGCTTCGAGCGCGGCGATAAACATTCCGGTCATCACGCCGCCCGTCACTGCCCAACGCCGTTTCGGGGACATTTCAAGCAGCGGCCTGGCACTTGTGTCCATTTTGTTTTGACTGCTGTCGTTCATTAGATAGAGGTCTGAACCACCTGCGATCCGGCGGGCTTATTCATGAGTTCGAGTTTCAAGTTTGAATACAACGCAAAGTGAAACTTTGAACCTGAAACCTGAAACACTCGAATTCAGCCACCCGCTACCGCAGGTGATTCCCGACTGAATTCCGCCCGGTCCATTTCACCAAGCTCGCCGATCTTCGTCATCAGAAAATCGGAGATCTCTTTATGCGTCCGCACGGAATTGCGTTTACCGTAGAATTCGCTTAGGTCGATCGGCTCGCCGAACCAGACCCTGACCTTTTCACCGCCTGTCCAATTCCCTAGAACCTGTTTTGCAAGTTCGTTACGAAGTCCTGCGATAAATACTGGAATTACCTGCGGGTGGGCCTCGAAGATAACCTTTCCAATCCCCGTTTGGGCCGGCAGAAAGCTGTACGGATCGCCATCCAGATTACGTTTGCCTTCAGGATGAAAACCGACCACGTTGCCGTGCCCGAAAGAGCAGATACGTATCAGCTCCCTGACCGAAAATTTGTCGAACACCCGCTTTTCCGCTTCTTTTTTCTCGCGAAAAAATGGCGGGTACATAGACCACCAGCCCATCATGAGATTCACGAACCAGCCTAGCGGATTATCGTAAAAGAATTTGGCCCGAACCGGAAAAAACAAGGTGATCGGTCGCTTCGTCCGTCGAAAAATTACGCTCGACACCGTGTACATATCGAAGAATGAGCGGTGATTGGCGACGAGCACTAGAGGCCGGTCCACCTCGCTTTGTTCGAAGTGCTCTATGCCATGGACATTAATCAAATTGTATGTGGCAAGATATATCCATAATGAACCGACATGCCGTTGGCAAAAGGTCCAAAACCTTTTCCATCGTCCGTAATTCATCCTTCTCACGAGGCGAAAACCCGCCGACTCTGTAAAATTCAGAGGAGCGATCTCGTCCCGGGTGGGGTAATTATCGTCGGAAATACTTTGAACTCCGGACGGCGGATCATTAACAAGGCTGTTATCGACCATAAATACGGCTAAGTTTATCATTTACAAACTAACGAAAGAAATCGGCCGCATTCGCATTTCCGGCTAAAATAGATCGACATGTAAGCAGAATTAGTTGTATCATTAGGTAGTCAATTTTATCCGTATTCCAACCAAGATAATAATTTTATCGGCCTGGCGAATCACTTTCGCGAAAATTATCCCTCGGCTCGGAATATTCCACCCTTTCAAATATTTTAGGAGATCGCAGTATGATAACTATCCCAAACTGTCTTTCAAAAAACATCCGGGCCTTAATATGTCTGGTGTTAGTAGCGGTATTTGTACAGATTTTCGGCACGCTGGTGGAAGCCGGCACTACCCGTCGGAACGTCCGGAAACAAACCGCAATGTGGACCCGTGCAGATGAAGGTAAGATCGCAGCCCGAGGGCAGCGGCTTATCAACGCTGAGAAATACGTTGTATTCAATCTGGATCAGTCGCAGCTGGCGAAAATTCTGGCTGATGCCCCGCTTGAACACACCGAAGAGTCAAACCGAAAAGTTACCGTATTTACGGTTCCTAAACCGAATGGCGAATTGACACAATTCCGTCTCGAAGAATCACCTATCCTCTCACCGGAGATCGCCGCGAAGAACCCCGGCTGGAAAACCTTCCAGGGATATAGCATCGACGAACCCGGTGTCACGGCCCGCTTCGACTGGACTCCAGCCGGCTTTCACGGGTACGTGTTTGCATCTGAGGGAACATATTCCATCGACCCTTTTCAAACTAACGATACGGATAACTATCTGGTTTTTTACAAAAAGGAGTTCGGACCGTCGCAGCGCAGCTTTCACTGCAAACTCGATGAAATGCTGCAGGACGAGAAAAGCCTTCGCGACGTGATGCCGGAGCCTATGAGTTTCGCTCCTGAATTCGTGCACGGAACCCAGATTCGCACTCACAAACTTGCAATTGCCACGACTTTTGAATGGACTACCATTTTTAGACAGGCTGGCGATACCGATACTCAGGCCCAGGAGCGCGCTTTCAGCCAGGTAACGACCTCTGTGAATCGTATCGCGGGTGTCTACCGTAAGGAATTTGCGATCAGCTTTAGTTTAGTTTCGGGTACGAATCTTACCTATGTCGTAAATCCCGAAACACCTGCCGATTATTCGAATAGCGGTTCCTCGGATTTGAATGCGAATGTTACGAATATGAACGCGGCCCTCGGTGTCGCTAACTACGATATCGGCCACGTCTTCGGATCCAGCGATAATGGGGTGGCCCAATTGGGCGCGGTTTGCGGCAGCAGCAAGGCAAGAGGTTATTCCGGACAACCTAATCCCGTAGGCGACCCTTTCGATATTGATTATGTGGCTCACGAGATGGGGCATCAGTACGCGGCTAACCACACCTTCAGTGCCGCCACGAATTGCGGCAGCAGTCCATCGGCTGCACGAGTTGAACCAGGCAGCGCCGTTACGATAATGGGCTATGCCGGTATTTGCAATGGTAATGCTAATGTTTCGCGAAACTCCATCGATACATTTCATGTTTATAATCTGGCGGAGATAATCACCTTCGTGACAACCGGCAACGGTTCGACATGCGGCGTTCTCAGCGGTACGAACACGGTTCCAGTGTTGTCCGCTCTGACTAATTATACGATCCCCGTCAACACTCCTTTTATTCTGACGGCGTCCGCAACCGATGCGGACAGCGATGCTCTCACCTACAGCTGGGAACAGCGTGACGCAGCTTCCGCGTCGGCAAGCTATCCCGGCACGACGGATGACGACGATATCAGCCTGGCCGCGCGTCCGGGATTCCGTTCTTACGTGCCGGTGGCCGGTGGTTCGAGAACATTTCCAAACATGACTTATGTTTTGAACAGCGCTAACGAAGCCCCCGTATTCTTCACCGGGATCAATGCGCTCGGTATAAACTGCGGAACCGGCAGCCGGACTTGTATATCGGCCGAGGACCTTCCCTCGGCGGCACGGACGATGAATTTCCG
>JACMMN010000339.1 GCA_014379075.1 Pyrinomonadaceae bacterium
AATTGCTGACGCCGCAACCGCCGGATCATCCGAAAGCGCGTTGCCGGCCATTTCCCCGGTTGACCCGATCCCGGCAAAAATCGGAGCCGAAAAACTTACCCAAATAACCAGGGTGATGCAATAAGTGATGATTTTCATAGGTACTCCCGAAGAACTTATCATTTGAACGATATTCTTTGGAGTTCTTGCCCTATTTTTTGGTTGTCCGGCCGCCCTTATTTTCGAAACCTTGCACAAATTCGTGAAAGCGTTAGAATCAAATTTTCAACAAACACAAAAACATCATGAAAATCGCACTTGCCGCCGACCACGCCGGTTACGAAGAAAAGGAAAAATTGAAGAAAACGCTGGATGAGATCGGCGTTGAATATGATGATCTCGGGGCAAATTCGGCGGAATCGGTCGATTATCCGGATTATGCAAGAAAGGTCGGTGAAGCCGTCGGCCGAGGTGAATACGAACAGGGATTGCTTGTCTGCGGTTCGGGGACGGGAATGGCTATCGCCGCCAACAAAGTTCGCGGCGTCCGTGCGGCGGTCGCCTGGAACGAAGACATCGCCCGCCTGGCCCGGCAGCATAATAACGCCAACGTGCTGTCGCTTCCGGCTCGTTTCACGTCGGAAGAGGAATCCGCCAAAATAGTAAAGGCGTGGTTCGCGGCGGATTTCGAGGGCGGGCGGCATGAACGCCGCGTAGAAAAGATCACGGAAGTTGAAAACGCCGACTTAAATTAATTAAGTGAACCTCGAAACAATAGCCCAAAACCTTCCCGTACTCTTCGCCGCCCAGTTGGTGAGCATTCTTTTCATCCAATCCGGTCTGGACAAAGTTTTCGACCGAAGCGGCAATCTCGAATGGCTGACCGGCCATTTTTCCAAAACGTTTCTCGCGCCGCTCGTCTCGCTGCTACTGGTGACGATAACGATAATGGAACTAGCCGCCGGCGTCGTCTGCGCGGCGGGAATCGTGTATTTTCTCTTCACATCGTCTGCGGTGCTGATATTTGCCGGCTCGGTCATCGCCGCCTTTTCGATTCTGGCGCTCTTCTTCGGCCAGCGCATTGCCAAAGACTACGCCGGTGCCGCTATTCTCATCCCTTACTTTATCCTGGTAATTATTCTGATGTATCTCACCAACCCATTTTCTAAGCCCTAGAGCTTAGGCATACTACGAGAGAGCTTTTCGCAGGAATTTTACAAGCGGATACATTTCTTTTAGATACTCGACAAGGGCCGCGGGAAATTCCCTGCTGGTTATAAATTTATCGTCAAAGAGTTCGAGGGAGGCCATGAAGTCTTTGAGCTTGAGATATTCCACGGCTTTATGATCTGCCGGAAAGCCTTTCGGGGCTTTCATTAGTTTGTCGCCGCGCATTTCGCCGAAGTGGTTTTGATAATTTTTATTCGCGAGAATTTTTAGAAACTCATCGGTCTGTTTCGCAACGGCATTTCGTATTTTCAGCAGTTCGGCGGAATCGGGAATATGCTTGCCGCCGGCAATAAAGCTCCGGCCCGGCTGGAGATGAAAATAATACCCGGGAGCCATCGATTTTCTGCCGCCCGGGCTTACATAGGCTCCCAGATGAACTTTGTACGGGCTTTTGTCTTTTGAAAACCTGACGTCGCGGTAAATTCTAAAAACGCAGTCTTCGGGCATGACCTGCGAGATCAGCGGGTCGAATTTCGAACCCTCGCCGATCAGGAATGCCGTAAACCCGGTAAGATCCTCTTTCGCCTTTTCGAACTCCTTCTTATTGGCCTGAAACCAATCGCGGTTATTGTTTTTGTCCAGCTTCTTTAGAAAATCCAGCGTTTCTTTAGATATCATGATTCAAACTTTTAACCGTACATTTCCTTGGCTTTTTGGTTCATCTCGTCGGGCGAGACATCCTGGATATGCGTGGCAAACGACCATTGATGGCCGAACGGGTCCTTAAAATACCCTGAGCGGTCGCCGTAGAATTGATCCGCGACCGGCTTGAGAACCGTTAAGCCTTCGGCAACCGCTTTTTCAGTGAATGTGTCCACGTCTTCTACATAGATCATCAGCGTGACTGGCGTTCCGCCAATCGTTTCCGGACTCAAAGCACCCATTTCCGGATGCTCATCCGCCAGCATGATTATCGCTCCTCCGATCTTTAGTTCGGCATGGCCGACCATTCCCGGCTCACCGATCCGAAACAATTCCACCGCGCCGAATGCCTTTTTATAAAACTCGATCGCACCCTCGGCGTTTTTACAAATTATATATGGCGTTACGCCTTCGTAACCTTCTGGTATGGCATTCACATTATCAGGCATGACAATTATCTCCTTTGTTTATTGTCCGGCAAATCTACAGATTGTGGGCTCAAATGTCAATAAAATTGTGACGTACTAACAGGCACCGCCAAAATTTGAGTTTGGGAATTAAACCTAGTAGAGTTTTACTTAATATCAACGGCAAAAGTTTTTTCATTATGGATTACTGCGAACATGTAGCCCAGATCGTACCGGTAAAACCGAGCGCCGACGGCTGCGAAGACTGCTTGAAGATCGGCGGGCGGTGGGTTCATTTAAGGCTTTGTGAAAACTGCGGGCACGTCGGCTGCTGCGATCAATCGCCGAACCGGCATGCGACAAAGCATTTTCATGCGAGCGGCCACCCGGTAATAAAGTCGTTCGAGGCGGGCGAGGATTGGGGCTATTGTTACCCTGACGACTTGTTTTTCGAGACGCTGCCGGAAGCGAAAAATTGAGACGGATCTTTTGGATGGCAAACTAATTAACGAGGTTATTTTTAATATGGCAACAAGCTCAGAGTGGCATGAAGATTATGAAAAAATGAGCGATCTTTCGCGTAATTTTTCCCGCGCGGTGAAATCGCTGCAGGAAGAACTCGAAGCGGTCGATTGGTACAATCAGCGGGCAGAGGCTGCGACGGACATGCAGCTGCGTAAAATTCTGGAACACAACCGTGACGAGGAGATCGAACACGCAATGATGGCCCTCGAATACCTGCGGCGTATCAACCCGGTTTTCGATAAGCACATGACCACATATCTTTTCACGACCGGCGACATTACCGAGATCGAAGAGAAAGCATCATGACGGTTCGCATATTACTCCAAACGACGATCCCCGAAACCGAGAATGATTGGCATATCGGCCGATTTTCGCTGCTCCGCAAACACCTCGAATCGCGAACGAATGCCGAAGGTTTGCCGATCTACAAAGTAACAGCTCGAAATCGTGAAGTGGACGAAAATGGTAACGACCGTGTTTTGAGCACGCTTGACACCTCGGATTTTGACGAGCTTTGGCTGTTCGCCGTCGATACCGGTGACGGCTTGTCTAACGCCGATTGCTGTGCGATCACGAAATTTCGGCAGCGCGGCGGCGGTATTCTTTCGACCCGCGACCACAACGACCTTGGATCGTCCTTATGTACGCTCGGCGGAATCGGGGCGGCTCATTATTTTCATACGAAAAATCCCGATCCGGATCCCGAACGCCGCCAGCGTGACGACCAGATCACGACAAACATCGATTACCCAAACTACCATTCGGGAGCGAACGGCGATTATCAAACTATAACGCCGCTTGTCGAAGAGCACGAATTATTGAAACGAAATGACGGATCGGCGATCCAATTTTTTCCTGCTCATCCTCACGAAGGCGGAATCGGAGCTCCCAACGACGACGAATCCGCTCAGGTGATAGCCGCAGGACAAAGTAAAGTGACAGACCGGCCATTCAATTTGCTCGTGACGTTTGAGCGAGGCACCGATAAACACGGTAATGAATTAGGCCGGGCAATCGCCGAATCGAGCTTTCATCATCTTGTCGATTACAACTGGGATCCGGACACCGAATGTCCCGATTTTGTAGAAGAATCGCCGAGCAATGGCTACAAGCGAAATCCCGCCGCACTGGATGATATAAAAGCATACGTCGAAAACGCCGCAAAATGGCTAGCCCCGTCTAGGGATGATGGAGGCAGTGGTAGCTTCCAAACTTAATTTCTTGTATCGCGTAGCGATAAATTGCGTTTAGCCGTGGGTTTTAACCCAATCTCAGTTGCCGCGTCAGCGGCAACTGAATCATCGCATGATATCAGTCGTCGCTGGACGCGACGAGAATTCATTTTACTATTCACCGTGGGTTGAAACCCCCGGCTAAATTCATAAAATCGCTATGCGACAAAAACTCTATGGTAACGCAGTCAACCGACAAAAACGCATTTCCGGAACTTCCGCTTGAAAACTGGAAGGCCACCAAAAACACGCTTCATCTTTATGCCCAGATCATCGGCAAGATCAGGCTCGCCATGCATCCGCGCATTAACCATTGGTGGCACGTTCCGCTTTACGTTTCACCTAGAGGATTGACTACCCGGCCGATACCGTTCGCACGGGGAAATTTCGAGATAGTATTTGATTTCATCGATCACAAGCTAGAGATTTCAGCCAGCACCGGAGAAAAACGTGAATTCGAATTGGAAGACGGTTTGACGGTAGCCGATTTTTACAAGAATGTTTTTGAGAATCTTAACGAACTGACAATCACTCCCAAGATCTGGGCGGTTCCCTACGAAGCTCCGTCAAAAACGCCCTTTGCCGAGGAAATCGAATTTCATTCTTACGACAAAGAATATATTGAGAAATTTCACCGGGTCCTCGTCACCGTCAACGATATTTTCGAAGAGTTTCGCGGCCGCTTTACCGGCAAAAGCACGCCCGTGCATATGTTCTGGCACAGCTTCGATCTGGCCCTGACACGATTTTCCGGCCGGCCCGGAAAGGTCCGCGAAGGCGCCGGAATGGTCGAACGCGAGGCTTATTCACAGGAAGTCATCAGCTTCGGCTTCTGGCCCGGCGACGATAATGTTCCCGCACCGGCGTTCTATTCATATACCGCACCAGAACCTGCCGGATTGACGGAAGAAGCTCTCAAACCGGAAGCTGCTTTATGGAACGTCGACAAGGGTGCAATGGCGATATTGATGTATGACGACGTGCGAAACGCCGAAAATCCGCGTGAAGCAATTTTGGAATTTCTTGAAAGCGCTTATCAGGCCGGTGCAACCCGGGCGGATTGGTACACCGAGAGCTTTGAACTCAATCCTTTAAATAAATGATCGATCTAAGAAGCGATACCGTTACAAAACCGACCGCGCAAATGCGGTCCGCAATGGCTGAAGCCGAGGTCGGCGACGACGTTTACGGCGAGGACCCGACGGTCAACCGTCTGCAGGAACGGGCCGCCGAGATCTTCGCCAAAGAGGCCGCGCTGTTTGTGCCGACGGGTTCAATGGGCAATCAGATAGCCGTCAAGCTTCACACAAAACCCGGCCAGGAAGTCGTGATAGAGGAACGCGGACATATCTTTAATTACGAAATGGGAGCGCCCGCCGCCGTTTCGGGCGTGACAGTCCGTCCGGTAAAAAGCGGTGACGGTTCCGGAATGCTGACCTGGGATGAGATCGCGTCGGCTTTGCACATCGATCAGCCTTATTATTCGTCGCCGACCGGACTTATCTGTCTCGAAAACACGCATAATTTCGCCGGCGGCAGCGTGATGTCCGCCGAACACTGCGCCGAAATTTGCGAAAATGCTCATAAACTCGGTTTGCCCGTTCACATGGACGGAGCGAGAATTTTCAACGCCGCCGCCGCTTTGAATCAATCGGTCGCGGACCTCACAAAACATTGCGATTCGGTACAGTTTTGCCTCTCGAAAGGTTTGGGCGCTCCGGCCGGCTCGATGCTGCTTGGATCAAAAGATTATATTCTCGAATCCCGAAGCTGGCGAAAACGGCTTGGCGGCGGAATGAGGCAGGTCGGAATTCTTGCGGCGGCGGGATTGATCGCTCTTGAAGAATCGCCGAAACGCTTGCACGAAGATCACGAAAACGCGAGAAAACTGGCCGAAGGATTGGCGAATATTCCCGGCGTTTCCATCGATCTTGAAAAAGTCGCGACGAATATCGTTATCTTCGATATCTCAGGTACCTGAAAACAATCGAATCATATTTGCGCGGCGCTGAAAGAAGGGGGAATATTGGCGATCGGTTTCGGGAACGCGGTCC